>CAZODX010000063.1:0-7255 GCA_964578715.1 uncultured Thermotogae bacterium
CCCTACTAAGCGAACACTCTTAGTGATCCGGACATTCTCTTGGTATGTTCCTGGCTCGATGAGCACCGTTCCCCCTTCGGCGACGGCGTCCACCGCTTGCTGAATCGTGGGAAAGTCTCTTGGCACGCGCACGACAAAGGGCCACTCTTGATCTACTGTATTCCCTAGCTCTCTGTGAGGAGTGGTTCCGCTAAGCCCCACAAGCCCTACGACAGCCGCCGCAAGCACAAGCAAGATATCCTTCATACCTCTCAGCTCCTTCTCATGACATTATAACACTTAGGGGGTAATCTACACTGCTGAGGTGCATACAGAGCTGAGGTAAGCATTGGGATCACGCTAACAGGGGGCTAATCACTGTAGATCTTTTATGTACCATAGTTGCACTATTGCATCCGAAAATCTAGTATAGCCCCCAATAGCTAGAAGATTACCTCTAGGGCTGAATAGGCTATCCTTTAAGCCAGATCCTATAATAGGTAGAGGTATAGATAAGATACGTGCTACCTGCCAGTCTTCTAACCTAGTTCCCACCTTCCATATTTGTACAAAACGTCTATCTCGTATCTCTGGAGAGAGGGGTATCTCTCCTCCAGCTAAGAACCGCCCGTCTGGGGTAAAGGACAGACTAAGAACATTCCCAAACTTAATAGAACCAAGCCACGTGCCATGAGGCATCTTCCAAGCCCCAACAATATCTGAAGCTTCATGCGCAACTAATAACTCTCTATTTGGACTAATAGTAATAAAACCACCTTGGCCCAATAAGGCTCGCTCCAGGTGCCCCGTGCGCACATTCACGAGCATGATAGCTGCTCGCAAGCCTGCTGCTAATAGTTCATCAGAAACAAAAGCCAAAGAAAGAATCCTTAACGAGAGCATTCCTCCTAGATCCCCTAGAGAGATGCGGCGGATTTCTGCTCCGGTCAGAGGATCCCAAAGTATAATATCTGCTTGAGCGCAATCAGATCCAGGGAGTTCCAAGATACATGAAGTGGTGGCCAATAACTTGCCATTGGGGCTGAAAGCCAGAGCAAAACCGTTTACGCCACGTGGAGGCTGTAAGGCGCGAATCTCCTTGCCTGTGCTGAGGTCCCATAGTTTAATGCCCCCGCCATAGCCAGAGGGATTCAAAGCTAGCGAACTGCTCGCAAGCATCCTCCCGTCAGGGCTGAAGCTCACACTTGTGATTGTATTTAAATGTCCCTTGAGCTCATAGACGAGCTGCCCAGTAGCCACCTTCCATACAAAGATAACCGGATCGTTTTCTTCTTGACTCGATGAGTTATAAGCGGCCGCTACGAGTTGTCCATCGGAGCTGAAAACAAGCTCGGATGTTTGCTTCCGATTCTTGAGGTACAGGGTACAGAAGCTATTAGGAGTCTGCGGGGGACAACTGGTTTCAACCCCGGCTTGTTGAGCCATTGTGAATAGACTTGACCCCCATCCCAGCAGTAGAATGATACCTAACACAATCCATCTTATCATGCTGTGATCACCTTTTATGGTGTAAGTTTCAACGCTCACGCTGCTATATACCACAAACGGGGAGATAAAGTCAAGAGGGCAAGACGAAAATCATGTATGGATCACTTCTTAGATCCCTATAGGTGGTGATACGCACCCTGGAGGCACGGTTGATTGTCGCTCTTTGAGCGCATATAATGCTGAGCATGACAATGTCAGAACTACTTTACAGGAGGCGTCTACCGTGAGGCTGATCAAAATTGCGATGCTCGGAGCGCTCTTGCTGCTGGACTTTGGCGCTCATCATACGGATGCTCAAAGCCGGATCATCCCATTCAGCGAGATCAAGCCAGGCATGGAGGGCTTTGGCAAGACGGTCATCAAAGGCACAGAGATTCAAACTTTTTCGGTGAAAGTCGTCGGCGTCATTGACAATCCCGGGATTCTGGACGATCACATTGTGGTGCGGGTGAGCGGACCGACGATCCGCCAGGCCGGAGGAGTCGCCGCGGGGATGAGCGGCAGCCCTATCTATATTAATAATAGGTTAGCGGGAGCACTGTGGGGCTCGTGGGGCTTCCAAGTCGGGGCCGAACCCATCGCCTTAGTGCGCCCCATCGAGACAATGCTTGCGCTCATCGAACCGCTCAAAGAGAAAGCCCAGAAGAGATTGAGCCACGTTCCCGATATTCCCTTAGGAGTCATTGGCTCCGTCGAGATAGATGGCCGGCGCAAACAAATCGAAGTCGTCTCGCAGCTGCCTTCGCCCAGCGAACGCGCAAATCGCTCAGATACGATCTTCATCCAAGCTGCTGCGACGCCCTTATTAGTTTCCGGGCTTGAGGGCCGAGCGCTGAAGTATCTCAAAGATGGGATCAGCGAGAGCGTGATGCGCGCCGCGGGAATGCGCCAGGCACTCTTGCCCATTGCGTCTGAAGATTTCGTGCGCGAGTTCTCGCAAGGGTTGGAAGAACGCTACAGTATTCGAGTGCAGCCGACGGGGCTTTCTGGCGCAGCGGCCCACGCTTCGGCCTATAAGAGCGATCCGCTCGAGCTTCAAGAGGGAAGCCCCTTCGGGGTGATGCTCACCGACGGCGATGTCACCGTCGGGGCGTTGGGGACCGTCTCGTACATCGAAGAGAATATTCTCTTGGGTTTTGGGCACTGGCTCTTCCCCGCCGGTGATACAGAGTTCTTCTTGACCGACGCGTACATTCTCGACACGGTTGAATCGTTGGAGACGCCGTTTAAGCTCGGCGTGCCTGGGGAGACCCTTGGGGTTATCTTCGAAGATCGCTGGCAAGGCGTGGGCGGGGTCACGGAGATGGAGCCGCGTTCCCTTGCTGTATCTGTAACTGTCAAAGATAGAGATCTTGGGGTGACAAACCAAGCGCAGTTTCGCATTGCCTACTATGAGAGCTTAATGCCGTTGTTGTTCTTAGTTGGGGTTTTAGACGCTGTGGATCGCACGCTCAACAGAATTGGGCCGGGCACAATGATCGCGCGCTATACTCTCGAAGCTGACGAGTTGAGCCAGCCCTTGACACGCACCGATGTCTTTGCAAGCTTGAGCGACATCGCTGTCACTGGGCCATTGCGCGTCGCGCAGACGCTCTTCACGCTCGTCAACAACGAGTTTCGTGAGTTGGGCTTCAAGCAGATAGAGCTTGAGATCGAGGTGCAACGCGCGGTGAGGGCTTTACGCGTCAAGTCCATCAAGGCCGATAAAGAGAGCTACGAACCGGGCGAGAGCATCCACTATACTGTGACGCTTCAAGCATATCGAGGAAAGGAGCAGACCGTTGCTGGAGAGCTGAAGCTCCCTGAAGAGCTTGATCGTTCGAGCGTGACGCTGGTGGCGTTTGGTGGGCCGCGCCGCAGCGACCGCGACGAACTCCCTGAGTTGGATTCCCTCGACGAGTTGGTCGACTTCTTGCAGAAGATCCCTAGCAATAACAGTTTGACCGTCGAGCTCTTAAATATCTCCGACGAGGGATCAGACTCTCAAGACGATACCGAGTCTGAGACCCCCTATAAAAGCACGCAGACCTTTGATGAAACGATCGTTTATGGAGAGAAGACCCTAGAAATACAGATTAAGACAGAGAAACCGCAAGAACCAACGCCAGAGAAGCCCGAGGAACCCAAGCCAGAGAAGAAGCCATGCAAGTTTCCGTTCTACTGCCCGTGAAATGAGCGATGGGAAGCATTCTTCTGGCACCTATCAGCTTAGGAGCGTTTTATTGCTTCCCAGGACTGGGAGTCTATGGGGGGGTAGAAGCTCTCCACCCTCAAGCCAATAGAGAGGCTATAATTTGAAATGACAGAGAAAACCCGCATTATTTCGGCATTTTTAGGTTTTGTCGCCCTTCTATCTTTATGTCTGCTAATCTTGGTTAGCAGACTTTTCACTAAGATTCGGTTGCACATTGCTCCAAGACCCAGTAACGTGATAGCGTGATCACTCTTAAGGGAGGTATCCCACTATGAGCAAGTTGTGGAGGCTCGAGAAGCCACAGAACGACGTGAACAAAATCCCAACCTACGCTCCCGGAACCCCAGAACGCGAGCAGCTTCTCAAAGAGATCGAAGCCCTCAAACGCACTACCGAAGAGATCCCCTTAATTATCAACGGGGAGCCGGTCAAGACTGGCCAGACCGTCGACGTCGTCTGCCCGCATGATCATAAGAGAATCTTAGCGCGAGCGCACCTGGCCGGAGAGGCCGAACTGCGTCGCGCCATAGACGCTGCCCTGGAAGCCCACAAGACGTGGTCAGCCCTTGACGGCTACGACCGCGCCGCAATCTTCATGCGCGCTGCCGATCTGCTCGCAGGGCCACGGCGCATCCAGAACATCGCTGCTATCATGATGAATCAGTCGAAGACCCCATTTGAAGCTGAGATCGACTTAGCTGAGCTTGTCGATTTTTGGAGATTTAACGCGTACTATATGCAGTTCCTCTACGAGCAGCAGCCCGATCAAATCTATGGGGAGATCAATCGCTTCGACTGGCGACCGTTAGAAGGCTTTGTGCTCGCTGTGCCGCCGTTTAACTTCTATTCTATTGGGGGAAATCTTCCGACGGCTCCAGCGCTCGTGGGCAACGTTGCTCTATGGAAGCCCGCGCGGTCCGTGCTGCTCTCAAACTATCGTATTATGCAGATACTGATAGAAGCTGGGCTGCCTAAGGGCGTTATTAATTTCGTACCCTTCGCGAGTCAACATAGCGATGTTGTGCTCAAGCACCCATACTTTGCCGGGCTACATTTTACGGGGAGCTACGAGACCCTCATTCACCTATGGAACGAGATCGGCAAGAACCTTCCCCACTATAAGAACTTCCCCAGGATCGTCGGCGAGACCGGCGGCAAAGATTTTGTCTTCGTGCACAGCTCGGCCGATTTAGACGCCGTCGCGGCGAATACGATTCGCGGCGCGTTTGAGTACCAAGGGCAGAAGTGCTCAGCTGCATCAAGAATGTACGTGCCCCAGAGTCTGTGGCCCGCACTCAAGCAAAAATTCTTAACAGAGCTGCCCAAGCTCAAGGTCGGCCCCACAGAAGATCTTTCGGTCTTCATGGGTGCGATCATCACCAAGGACGCGTTCGACAAGATCGTCTCGTACATCGAGGAAGCCAAGAAGAATCCCAAAACTTACGAGATCGTCTTCGGCGGCGAGTACGACAGCTCCAAGGGCTGGTTCGTGCAGCCCACAGTTATTGTCTCTCGCGACCCCAAGAGCAAGCTCATGACCGAAGAGATCTTCGGGCCGGTTCTGACGATCTATATCTACCCCGACGCTGAGTACGAGAAGACTCTTCAGCTTTGCGATGAGTCGACACAGTTTGCCCTGACCGGCTCGATCTTTGCTCAAGATCGTTACGCGATTGTGCAGGCCGAGCGTGCGTTGCGCTACGCTGCGGGGAATTTCTATATTAACGACAAGCCCACGGGAGCGGTCGTGGGGCGACAGCCCTTCGGCGGGGCCAGACACTCCGGGACGAACGACAAAGCCGGCTCGTGGGTCAATCTCATTCGTTGGCTCAGTCCGCGCACTATCAAAGAGACGCTGGTGCCGCCGAGAGATTGGCGACGCCCCTATATGGGCTAAAAATCTTCACAGAAAGGGGGAGCAGAGTATGCGCAGAGTCATCTATGCTGTGTCGGTGCTGGGAGCTGTCTGGGTGCTCTTGGGGAGTGTGACGGTCTGGGCTGTGGGCGAGCGCGCGGTCGCAACCCTGCGCGACGCCGAGGGCAAGGTATTGGGTGTAGCTCTCTTCGTCCAAGAGTCGCAGGGCGTGCGGATCTCCGTCACGGTGAAGGGATTATCGTCAGGTGAGCACGGGATTCACATTCACTCTGTGGGCAAGTGCGAGCCCCCGGATTTTCTCTCCGCCGGGCCGCACTTCAATCCCACCAATAAAAAACACGGGCTAAACAACCCCGAAGGCCCACACGCCGGAGACTTGCCCAATCTCGTCGTCAACGAAGACGGCTCGGCGGTCTACGAACACGTGACGAACTTAGTTACGCTCACGCCCGGGGAGCTCTCGCTCTTCGATGAGGACGGCAGCGCGTTAGTGATTCACGCCGGCCCCGACGATCAAAGTACTGATCCGGCGGGCAACAGCGGGGCGCGGGTGCTCTGTGGGGTCATTACTCCGATGAAGGCGGCATCGCTCAGGTTGCCCTCAATGATAACGACGATGCTCTTGTTGGCCGCAGTGGCGCTCGTCGTCTGGCTGCTACTCTTCCGCAGGTGAGCACGCTGCACGCGTGAGCGCCTGGGCTTTCTTGTGTGTCCAGAGCTTTTGAAACTCGCCCTCGAAGGCCTGGGCGAGTTCTGGGCTCTCTATGAGTAAGAGATTCTCTTCGTTGCGCGTCTGAGCGGAAGTCGTCCAATTGTACGAGCCGGTGATGACCCAGCGCCCATCAATGACGGCGAACTTATGGTGCATGATCCCCGTATCGACATATTGCTTAATGGGAATGCCTGCGCTGAGCAACAGACATCCCTTGCTGCTCTTGCTCGGCTCGTCGTCTAGGAGAATTTCCAGCGCGACGCCGCGCCGGAACGTATCTATGAGCTCTTGGGCGATCTCCGGGTCGGTGAGCTGATAGAGCGCGGCGTGCACGGACTGTTGGGCGCCCCGAAGCGCCTGAATAATAGCTTTTTCCGGCTCTGGGGAGGGAGCAAAGTAGACGCTGATAGGCGCGCTGGGGGCGCTGAAGCCCTGGGGTATGGGCGCAAGCTGGCTCTGCATATCCACGTATGAGCGAGCCAACCAGCCAAGGATGAACCCTGCGACTATCCCTACGAACAGAACTGTGAAGGATTTGCGCATGATCGACTCACGCCCTGATCGCCGGGTTCTCCCCTCTCCACACATGCTGCACAAATGCCTCCCACGTCCAAGGCATCTTTGCTTTGAAAATCTGCGCAATCGCTTCGGCGTATTGGCGGATCTCCCATTGCGCCCCAACGTCTGCGCGCAGATTGATAAAATTCATCAACGAGCGCGCGTTGATCGTCCAGTAGAACTGCGTGTAGAGCGACAGGGGCAAGATCGCCCGCGCCAGCTCCCGCGCTACCCCCGCAGCTAATAATTTCTTGTATCGCTCATAGACGAGATCGTACGTCTCTTGGATCATCTGGATGAGTTCGCGCTCGTTGGGGATCTCGCCGAACTCGCTGGCTTGCTTGTTGGACTTCGCTTGCAGGCGCAAGCGCTCCGGCAGATAGAACTCGTCTTCGTACTCGACATAGCGTCCCGAACGCTCGTTGTA
>CAZODX010000064.1:0-7204 GCA_964578715.1 uncultured Thermotogae bacterium
GCAGATGCAACGGCAAGGGATAGTAAATCTCTGTGCTAATGCCGTGCTCTTTGAGATATTGCTGAAGTGCGTCGCGCCGCCCGCCCAAGACGCGAATCGTGTACTGATGATAAATATGCGTTCGGTCAGGAGCCTTGTACGGCACCGCCAGCCCGTCAATTTGAGAGAACGCTTGATCGTACCGAGCAGCGATCTGTTGCCGGGCGTGGGTCCATTCATCGAGATGGGCAAGTTTCACTCTTAAGATAGCTGCCTGGAGCGCGTCGAGGCGCGAGTTCGTGCCCACGATATGATGATAGTACTTGGGCTTGGAGCCATGCACGCGGAGCATCCGCACGCGCTCGGCGAGCGCATCGTCGTTGGTGACGACCAGCCCGCCGTCGCCGTAGGCGCCCAAGTTTTTCGTAGGAAAGAAGCTGAAGCACCCCAGATGCCCCAGCGTGCCCACGGTGCGATCTCTATATCTTGCGCCGATGGCTTGAGCGGCGTCTTCGATGACCATGAGTTTGTACTCTTGAGCGATCTTGAGAATTTCGTCCATCTCCGCGGGCTGGCCGTAGAGATGCACGGGGATGATCGCCTTGGTTTTATCGCGAAGCTGGGTGTTAGACTCAAGCAGATCGCGCACGCAGTGAGGGGCAATATTAAAAGTCTTTGGGTCGATATCGGCGAAGACAGGGGTCGCGCCGACGTTGCAGACGGCCCCGGCTGTGGCGAAGAACGTGAAGCTCGGGACGATCACGCTGTCGCCAGGGCCAACGTTTGCTGCTTTGAGCGCCAGCCAGAGGGCATCAGTTCCGCTGGCCACGCCGATGGCATGCTTGACTTTTAGATACTGGGCGACCTCGCGCTCGAAGGCCTCGACTTCGGGACCCAAGATAAACTGCCCAGATTCGATCACGCGCGCGATGGCGTTGTCAATCTCAGCTTTGATGGACTGATATTGTCTTTTGAGATCGAGGATGGGAATCTTCATAGCTTGATGATTTTCTCCTTGGTCTCTTGGCGGTACCGTCGTCCGCACGAGCACTGGGCAAGCTGATCTTTGAAATTCAGTTTCTCTCCGCACTCGCAGACCCAGCCGTGAATTTTAGCAGGAACGCCGAAGACGAGAGCATACGCGGGCACGTCTTTAGTGACGACCGCGCCCGCACCGATGAACGAATGCTCTCCCAGCGTGATCCCGCAGACGATGGTCGCGTTGGCCCCGATGGTGCAGCCACGCTTGACGAGCGTCTTGACGAAGCGTTCGCGCCCTTTGGGGAAAGCTGCACGGGGATTGAGATCGTTGGTGAAGACCATAGACGGCCCACAGAAGACGTTCTCTTCTAGGGTCACGCCCTCGTAGACCGAGACGTTATTCTGAATCTTGCAGCCATCTCCAATCACAACATCGCGGCCGATGAAGACGTTCTGCCCGATGGTGCAGTTCCTTCCGATGCGCGCGCCGCTCATAATGTGACAGAAGTGCCAGATCTTGGTGCCCTCGCCGATCTGCACGTTCTCGTCAATATACGACGACTCGTGCACGAAGTATCTTTCGCTCATAGACATACTGCTGCTCCTTCGGAGTCGAGCGATCTCTGCGCGGCTTCCAAGACGCGAAGAACGCGTAAGCCGTCACGCCCGTCGCTGCGCGGCTGTTCCCCGCGCTCGATGCACCGTAAGAAGTGCTCGCAAGCCCTCTGTAATGGCTCCTGTGCCTCGATGGGTACAGCGTGAACGCCCTCATCGTGCAGTACAAAGCCGCGATCTTTTCTTGTCGCGAATTTGTTGAGCACGATCAATTTCTGCGGGGCCGGGTCGTCGAAGATTGCCATCTTCTTGCTCCCGATGACCACGAGCTTGCGAATCTTTTGGGGATCAAGCCAGCTTGCGTGAACGTGTCCCAGAATATTCTTCGAGAATTCCAGCGTGACGAAGACCATATCTTCGATCTCTTTTTGCAGATAGCACGCGCCGTGGGCATGAACGCGCACAGGCTCCTGTTCTAACAGATAGAGCATGACGGAGATATCGTGCGGGGCTAAGCTCCAGAGCGCGTTCTCTTCAGTACGAATCACCCCCAAATTGAGCCGTTGACTGTACAGACAGAAGATTTCTCCCAGATCCCCGCTCTGCACAAGCTGCTTGAGTCGTTCCACAGCAGGATGGTACTCTAAGAGATGATCCACCATGAGCACGCACTCGTTGCGCTCGGCGAGCTCGATCAGCTCTTGCGCTTCTTGAGAGCACAGTGCGATGGGCTTTTCGACGAAGACGTGCTTGCCCGCAAGCAGGGCTCGACGGGCGAGCTCATAGTGCGTGACGACGGGTGTAGCGATAACCACGGCGTCCAGATGAGCGTCGTCCAAGAGTGCGGCAAAATCCGAGACGGTGAGGATGCTGGGGTGCTGAGCGCGCAGCTCTTGCAGGCGCTTTGGGTCAGCATCACACGCGACGACGCGCTCCTCGCCCACAAGAGCACAAAAATTTCTCAATAGATTTTTGCCCCAATTGCCCACGCCGACGATGGCAAGCTTACTTGCTCTGCTCATAGCGATGAGGAGCGCCAAGACGAAAGATATGCGGAGCTGAAAAGCCCTTGAGCGCGTTGCGCGTATCGTAAATGAGCGATGCGTGCCGCACGACTACATTATAGTCAACGTTGGAGTGATCGGTCGTGATGATGACAATGTCAAATTCTTTCAGGGTTTGCGGAGTCAAGGGAACTGAAGTGTATTCTTTGTCAGCGATGCGGCAGCTTGGGATGTACGGGTCGTGATAAGCAATGTGAGCGCCCCACTTGAGCAGACGTTGCGCGACCTTCAGTGCTGGGGACTCACGCAAATCGTCCACGTCTTTTTTATACGCAACTCCCAGCAAGAGCACGCGCGCGCCGTTGAGGCACTTCTTGTGGTGATTGAGAATTTCTGCAGCGCGGGAGACGACATACTCAGGCATGGAGTCGTTGATCTCTCCAGCGAGCTCGATGAAGCGCGTCGCAAAATCGTACTCTTTGGCCTTCCATTCGAGATAGAATGGGTCGAGCGGTATACAGTGTCCCCCGATCCCTGGGCCGGGGTAGAAGGGCATAAACCCGAAGGGCTTTGTGCTTGCGGCTGCGATCACTTCCCAGATGTCAATGCCCATGCGGTCGCAAAGCATAGCTAATTCATTGACGAGCGAGACGTTTACAATGCGAAAGCTGTTCTCTAAGAGCTTGGTCATCTCGGCGACGCGAGGGGAAGAGACAGTGAAGACCTTCTCTTGGATGATCGTCTCGTAGAGTGTTTTAGCGATCTCGGTGCACCGTGGGGTGACGCCGCCTACGACTTTGGGGGTGTTTTTCACGTTGAATTGGCGGTTTCCGGGATCAACCCGCTCCGGCGAGAACGCGAGAAAGAAGTCTTCGCCGACTTTAAAACCCCGGCTTTCGATCTTGGGCAGGAGAATCTCTTCGGTGGTGCCTGGATAGGTCGTGCTCTCCAGCACCATTAATTGATTTTTCTTCAAATACGGCAGAGACTGGTCGGTGACGTACTCGATATAGCTTGTATCAGGCTGCTTGTTCTTGCCCAAAGGCGTAGGGACACAGAGCGTGATGACATCGGCTTGGGCAACGGGAGAGTAATCCGGCGGGCCTTGCACAGCGCGAAGTTTTCCCGACTGCACAATGTCTTTGAGCTCAGTTTCGAGCACATCGGGGATATAGCTCTCCCCGCGATTGACTTTCTGTACGCGGGCGGGATTGCGCTCGATGCCGATGACTGTGAAGCCGGCCTTCGCTTTCTCGACGGCTAGCGGCAGACCAACATAGCCCAAGCCCATGACGACAATCACGGCGCGCTTGGTGCGAATCTTCTCCAGCAGATCGAGATGGCTCATTATTTGTCAGACGTCTCTTTTTGCGGTTCCCTGAGATAATTCACAAAGAACGCCAAGAGCGTGCCACCGAAGAGCCCCAGCACCCCGGCGATGAGCACGTTCAGAGTGCGTCGTGGCCCCACGGGCTCCTCCGGGGCAAACGGCGCGCTCACGATGTCTAGTGTCTCTGGGGTTTTGGCGAAGACCTGCTGCACTTTGCCTTCTAAGAGCTGGAGTTGTGTGCGTTCATTCTCCAGCGACTGCAAGCGACTATGAAGCTCCGGGAAGAGCTCGCGCCCGCGCGCATCGAGCTTTTGCAGGTCAGTTTCAATGTTTTTTAAGCGTTCTGTCAAGGCTTCAAACTCCCGCTTGAGCATGATCCCTTGGAGGGTGGCGTTCTGCTCACCCGCGGCCAATCGTAAAAACTGGGGATTTTGGCGGATCTCGTCCATGCGCGCCAGCAGCTCAGCCCGCTGGCTTGTGAGAATCTCCTTGCGCTTGGCGATCTCGCTTTGAAGCTGAGCGTTCACAGCGTCGAGCTGCTCCTGGACGGCTTTTTCTGTGGTGCTCAGGCGCGTCAGCTCTAGATTGATATTGGCTTGAAGATCGCTCTGCAGCTTTGTCTCTGTGAGCGTGACGATGAGGCTCAATGTCTCGCGCAGCCTATCTGGAGCAAGATTGCCGGGAAGGCGCACTTCAACCAAGTCTGCCTTCTCCATAACAGAAGCTTTCAGGTTGCGCTTGAGCCATTGTTCGACCTCAAGGGGAGTAGCCCCCTGGAATTCCGGGTAGCGTGGCTGGAGCTCGTGGGCAGCTTGGAGGAGCAGCTCGTCAGATTGCACGATAGCTGCGATCTGTTGGAGAGATGGGGGTTTGAGATTGAGTCCATCTATGTTCGGCAGCGAGCGCAGTCTGAGCAATGCCCGAGCTTCGTATTCGTTGGGCATGCGGAATGAGACCAACGCGGCCAAGACGACGGCGACGACGAAGACCCCCAAAATGAGCCACTTCTTCTCCCAGATGACTTTGAGATAATCCCGAAGGTCAATCTCGTATTCGTCCACGGCTCTGGGCCTCCTTGAGGAAACGGTGTATGTATCATAGCACATACGATCAGTATGGGCAAGAGTGGAATCACGGAGCGCACTGAAGGGTCACGGAAAGCACGGGAAAATTGTTATTCCGTGTCTGCCGTGCTTCTCAGCGCTTTCCATGATTCAAAGTTCGTGCGCTTGCTTGGTGTATTTGTATAGTGTATTATAAAAGCATCATGGCGAGGTGCATTATGGTACGGATGACGGTAGCATTGGATGAGCACTTGCTCGAAGAAGCGCGTCGGCTCAGTGGGGCGAAGACGAAGCGTGAGGTGTTGGAGCTCGCGTTGCGCCAGTTGGTGAGCCGCCTGCGCCGACGAGAGATCATCGCCCATGCCGGGACTATTGAGTTGAGCCTGACCCAAGAAGAGCTCCAAAAATTGCGAGAGGAACGCTGATGGCGAAGATTCTTGTGGACACGTCAGCGTGGATCGAGTTCTACCATCGGCAGGGGGCACAGAGCGTCAAGCGAGCACTCAGTGAGGCTCTGGAGCGCCATGAGATCGCCGTGGTCGCGCCGGTAGTCGTCGAACTCCTGCAGGGGGCTAAGACGAAGGACGCATACAAAACGCTCCATGATGATCTTCGCGCCTTGCTCTGTCTCCCTGTAGGGTGGGAGGAGTCCGTGATAGCGGCCAAGCTGGGGTGGGAGCTTCGTAAAGCAGGGCGACCTGTCCCAACGATAGATCTCTTGATTGCCGCAGGAGCACGGCAGCATAAGTACGAAATCTGGCACTTTGGGGATGAGCATTTCAAGGTGATAGAGGCTGCGGGCGGGCCACCACAACGTGATTTAAAAGCTCTTTAGAATCACGAGAATCACGGAGCGCGCTGAAGGGCCACGGGAAGAACTGAAAGAGTCGTTATTCTGTGCTTCTCAGTGCTTTCCGTGATTCAGCAACTAGACAAAGGGGGGCACAGGGTGTAAAATCTTCTTTTACAAATGCCCTCAAAAGGAGGAGATGCATCATGATGATGCGTCAGCAGGCGCTTCGGAGTCTTCTCGTCGGGTTAGCAGTCGTGTTTGTGCTGGGCCTAGGAGCTTTGGCCCAGTCGGTCTCTTTGACCGTGACGGCCTATAGCGACGCGGTGCGCTTCTCCGCCCAAGGCCAAGTCAAGGAGCTGCGCGTCGAAGTTCTTTCGTTATCTGGGCAGAAGGTCTTCGACTCCGGGCCGGTGCTGAGCAACGCGCTCGATTGGAAGCTGCTGAACACCCAAGGGCAGCCAGTCGCTAATGGGGTCTATCTCTACACCGTGACGGTGAAGGACCCCTTCGGCAATGTCACAAAGAAGTTAGGGAAGCTCGCAGTTTTGCGGGGCAAGGGAATAGCAGCCCCACCCCTGAGTGGGATCACGGTGGGCGAGCTAGCTACAGGCAATCCCAGGCTGCAAGTGCAGTGGGATGTTCCGGGAAACTACACGATTCAAGGGAACCTAGGGGTGGGGACGGAGACGCCAGCTGCACCGATTCATGTCCTTACTTCAACTTATCAGACCATGATACGTATGACTGATGATCGACAAACCATTGATTTCAGGACGTTTGGGTCAAAATTTGGTGCTCTGATAGCCACATCTCCAGGCACTTCGGTGGGATTCCTCAACAGGGCTGCATCGGGGGGGATATTTGTAGAAGAGAGGTCTCCTGGCGTTGCTTGTCTCACTAACTCTATATGTGTCACACTTGCTACAGGCTGGGCATTTCGAGTAGCAGCTGGAGTAGGAGGGCCAGAAAGGCTCACAGTGTTGGATACGGGCAACGTCGGCATCGGCACCTCAGCCCCTTCAGCCAAGACCCACATCAACAACACCGCCAACCAGCCCGGCCTGCGCATTGACAGCTCCGCCGGCACAAACGCGCTTGAGATCTATAACACCGAAGGTGGGCAGAATCTGATCTTCCGCGTGGAGCGCACCACCGGGAATGTCTACGCCGACGGAAGCTTCACCGGCGGTGGCGCCGACGTCGCCGAACGCATCACCGTCACAGAGTCTGTCGAACCCGGCGACGTCGTCGAAATTGACCCAGATAATCCGGGCAAGTTCCGCAAGGCCCGCGAAGCGCTCAGCACCCGCGTTGCTGGCGTCATCTCCACTGCTCCGGGCGTCGTGCTCGGCAATAAAGACGCTGTCACAAGCAGCGATGCTCGCCCTATCTTAGCGCTCGCCGGGCGCGTCCCCGTCAAAGCGACCGCGAAGTTCGGGGCGATCTCTGTTGGTGATCTCTTGGTGAGCTCGCCCATCCCCGGCTACGCCATGAAGTG
>CAZODX010000065.1:0-1197 GCA_964578715.1 uncultured Thermotogae bacterium
CCAAGACTGGAGCTAAGGAGACCTTCACCCTGAAGGAGTCGCGGTGCTTCTAAGACAGTAAGCAGTCTTTACGAAGTGGGTTAGGGGAGGAGCTTCCCCACGCCGATGCGCTCCCGCGCTTCTTCTAAGGTCTTTCGCGCTACAGCGCGCGCCTTCTTCGCCCCTTCGTGGAGAATTTCGCGCACTTCAGACTCTTTGAGCTGCGCCCGCCGCGCCCGAATCGGCTCCAAGCTCTTGATGAGATAGTCGGCGACAGCCCGCTTGAGCGGCTCGTATTTGAGCGTGCCCGCGGCGTAGTCTGCTTCAAATTGCTCGTAGATCTCTTTGGGAGCCGTCAGCTTCAGCAGTAAGAAGAGATTGGCAACCCCTGGGCTTTTTTCGCCTTGAGGGCGCGGGCCAATATCTGTTACGGCAGTCTTAATTTTTTCTCGGATAGACTCTTCAGGCTCGGTAAGCGCGATGTAGTGCTTGGGGCCCAAGGACTTGCTCATCTTTCGGGTCGGATCGGCCGGGGACATGACCCGCGGGGCCTCCGTCAAGAGGGCTTCGGGCTCAGGGAACATCTCGCCAAAACGAGAGTTAAATCGCCGCGCGATGCGCCGAGCTAGCTCAATGTGTTGGATCTGGTCTTCACCTACGGGAACCTTGGAAGCTTTATAGATCAGAATATCCGCGGCTTGGAGCACAGGGTACGTGAACAGCCCACAACTCACGAACTCCTGCGACTCGCCCTTCTCTTTGAATTGCGTCATGCGCTGCAAGTCTCCATACGACGTGACCGCGCTCAAAATCCACGCAAGCTCCGTGTGTTCCGGAACTTGCGATTGCACGAAGAGCACGCATTTGTTGGGATCAAGCCCGCAGGCGAGCAGATCCATCGCCATGGCAATAGTGTTCTTGCGCAGCTCCTGGGGGTCGTGCTCGACCGTGATCGCGTGATAGTCTACGATAGAGTAGAAGCACTCGTATTGATCTTGCAACGCGACGTAGTTTTTCACAGCACCGAAGTAATTGCCGATGTGCAAGGTGCCCGTGGGTTGGATGCCGGAAAGAACGACGGATTTTGTAGTCATAGGGGGAGTCACGCTAGGGGAGCCAAAGCCGATCACCGACGAGCTGTTGCGTCATAGACATCACCCTTTCTTGAAATGTGATGCGTTATTATAAAGAGCGCGCGCAGGGCTGTCAAGCTCAAGA
>CAZODX010000065.1:1297-7135 GCA_964578715.1 uncultured Thermotogae bacterium
AAGCATGACTATTCTCATCAAAGATTGCACAGCGATCACCATGAGCGACCCCTTCGTGCGCCGTGGGGTCTCTATCGCTATCAAAGACGGAAAGATCGCCAAGATCAGCGAAGACCCTACAGCGTTCGCCGGGCAACACTTTGATACACTCATCGACGGCAGGGGGAAGCTTGCCCTCCCCGGCTTCGTCAACGCCCATACACACTTAGCAATGGTGCTCTTGCGCGGCTACTCCGATGACAGAAATCTCTACGATTGGCTCGAACAAGACATCTGGCCCGCCGAACGCAAACTCACCGAAGAAGACGTCTACTGGGCGTCGCTTTTGGGGATCGCTGAGATGCTGCGCTCCGGCACGACAGCGTTCTGCGATATGTACTTTTTCATGGACGCCGTGGCCCAAGCCGTCAAAGAATCGGGGATGCGCGCGGTCTTATCCTATGGGATCATTGCGCCCCAGCCGGGGGAGAAAGCCCAGAAAGAACTCGCGATTACTGAAAAATTTCTCAGAGATTGGCATACCGGCGCCGAAGGGCGCATTAGAGTTGCCGTCGGCCCTCATGCCCCGTACACGTGCTGTAATGAAGTCTGGCAGGATGCACGCGATCTCGCTGTGCAGTATAATACACTTATTCACACACACCTGCAGGAGACCCAGGCAGAAGTGAACGACTCGATTCGACAGTATCACCAAAGCCCAACGGAGCGTTTGGCTGCCCTGGGGGTCTTTGAGGCGAAGACCGTCGCAGCGCATGGGGTGCACCTGAGCGACAGCGATGTCAAGATCTTAGTGCGGCACGGTGTCGGCTTAGCCCACTGCCCCACGAGCAATTTGAAATTGGGCTCCGGGATCGCGCCCGTTCAGAAATATACAGAGATGGGCTTAGCCGTGGGTATCGGCACCGACGGTGCCGCGTCCAACAATAACTTAGATATGCTCGAAGAGCTGAGACTGGCAGCGTTGCTTGCCAAGCGCAGCGATCCCACGGCGCTGCCTGCGGCCGACGCGCTCCGCATGGCTACCATTACAGGGGCCCAGATCCTTGGGCTGGAGGGGGTCGGGCACTTGGCTGAGGGCGCCCCAGCTGATATTATTGTAGTAGACACCCAAGGAGCACATTGGCAACCGGGGCATAACCCCGTCTCGGACTTGGTCTACGCGGCTCATGCAAGCGACGTCGAGACGGTCATCATCGCCGGGCGGGTCGTTATGAAGGATCGCGAGATTCTCACATTCGACGAGGCGAAGGCGAAGCAGAAGGTGCGCGCGTTGAGCGCCAAGTATCGCAGAAATTAACCGAGAGAACAAGCAAGGAGGAGAAGACGATGGCACTCACCCAAGAAGAGAAGGCCAAGATCGCCGAGCCGTTCCGGATTCACTTACAGGACACCGGTTCGGTAGAAGTCCAGATCGCTCAGTTGACCGAGGAGATCCGGCGGCTGACGGAGCATCTGAAGGTGCACAGAAAAGATTTTCACTCCCAACGGGGCTTGATGATGAAGGTCGGGCGGCGCAAGCGGCTCTTGCGCTACCTGGCCCAGAACAAGCCCGAGAAATATACGCAGCTCATCGAACAGTTAGGGCTGCGCGGCTAAGAGATTCTATGGACAGCCGGCCACGTGCTCGCTCCAGGGTACTACCGTGAATCACGGAAAGCGCGGAAGAGCACGGAAGGCTTTGGGGCTTTCCGTGCTGCTCAGTGCCTTCTGTGATTCAGCCTTGGAACGGCTCTCGGTGCGGCTGTCAAAGGAGAGAGAGCTATGACAGAAGTCGTAGAAGTGCAGCGAGGGCCGTGGAAGCTCTCGACGGGAAAGGTCGCGCGTCAGGCCGATGCCGCCGTGCTCGTCGAGTACGGCGAAACCGTCGTTTTAGTCACGGTGACGCGCGGAGACGCCGAAGATCTCGAGTATTTCCCATTGACGGTCGATTTTGAGGAGAAGTTCTACGCAACCGGGAAGATCCCCGGAGGGTTCTTAAAGCGTGAGGGCAAGCCCTCCGAAGCGGCGATCTTGAGCGCTCGTATGATTGATCGCCCCATTCGCCCCCTCTTCCCGCCCACCTATCGTGAGAAAGTCCATATCGTGGCCACGGTGCTCTCGGCAGACAACGAGCACTGCCCCTCGATTGCTGGGTTGCTCGGCGCTTCGACGGCGCTGATGATGAGCGGCGCGCCGTTTTTGGGGCCCATCGCGGGGGTGCGCGTGGGGCGCATCAAGGGGGAGCTGATCGCCAACCCCTCCGATGCTGAGCTCCAGCAGTCGGATATGGAGATCGTCGTCGCCGGGAACAAAGAGAAAATCTTAATGGTCGAAGGCTCCATGAAAGAAGTCCCCGAAGAAGAAGTCTTAGAAGCACTTGCGTTTGCCCAGGGCGAGATCAGAAATCTCATCGCCCTGCAAGAAGAGTTCTTGGCGAAGCTGCCCCCAGTCGAGAAAGTGCAGCCAGAATCTCCCCCCGACACTACCGAGCTGCGCGAAGCACTGAGAAAATTAGTCTGGGATCAATTTGAGAGCCTCCGAGGGCCGATGAGAAAACTCGAGCGCGAAGCGAGAGCCGACGCCATCCGTGACGAAGCAATCGAAAAGATCCTGGCAGAAAAGCAAGCCGCCGGGGTCACCGACCCAACAGAGCTCGAGACGCTCAAAAAGCAACTCACTGAGATCTTCACGGAGCTGTTGGAAGAGTTCGTGCGCGTCAGCACCCTGACGACAAAGATCAGAATGGACGGGCGGCGCGCCGATGAGCTGCGCCCGATCTCGTGTGAAGTGGGGCTGCTCCCCAGAGTGCACGGCTCGGCGCTCTTCACCCGCGGCGAAACCCAAAGCTTGGGTACCGTGACGCTAGGGACTTCAAGCTTGGACGAGCAGATCATAGACCGCATGTTGGAAGAGGGCCGCGAACGGTTTATGTTACACTATAACTTCCCACCGTACAGCGTGGGCGAGACGGGACGCATGGGCCCGCCGGGCCGCCGCGAGATCGGCCATGGGAACTTGGCGAAAAACGCCCTCAAGGCCGTCATCCCCAGCGAAGACGAGTTCCCGTATATTATCCGAGTCGTCTCCGAGATTTTAGAGTCAAACGGGTCATCGTCGATGGCTACAGTCTGCTCGAGCTCATTAGCTCTCATGGACGCGGGAGTGCCCATCAAAAAGCCCGTAGCGGGCATTGCCATGGGGCTGCTCACCCATAACTCAGACTATATGATCTTGACGGATTTGGCCGGCTACGAAGACCACTTTGGCGACATGGACTTCAAGCTTGCGGGCACCAAGGATGGCCTGACAGCCTTCCAGATGGACGTCAAAATTCATGGGATCACGCTGCAGATCGCAAAAGAAACGATGCTACAGGCGCGCAAGGCGCGGCTGCAGATCTTAGATATCATGAACCGGACGCTGCCGGCGCCGCGCCCCACGCTCAGCCGCTTCGCCCCGATCTTAGAAGTCATCCCCATCGATCCGGAGAAGATCGGCTTAGTCATTGGGCCGGGCGGCAAGACCATCCGCGCATTGCAAGCCGAAACTGACACAGAAATCGATATTGACGACGAGAAGAACCTCGTGAAGATCTCGGGGCGCTCCGCAGAGATGGTGCGCAAGGCGCGCGAGCGCATCGAACAGATCACTCAAGACATCGAAGTCGGCAACCGCTACACGGGGAAAGTGACGCGCATCGAGAGATTCGGGGCGTTCGTCGAGCTGCCCAACGGCACCCAGGGGCTCATCCGGATCTCGGATCTCTCCGATCGCTACGTCAAGAAAGTCGAAGATATCGTGAAGGTCGGCGAGACCGTCACCGTTGAGGTCATCGAAGTCGACGAGCTCAATCGCGTCAACTTGAAGCTGGTGCGCGACACGACCCCCTCACAACCGGTCAAGGTCGGCGACATTCTCATGGGGAAGATCGTAGGAATCGCCGACTACGGGGCGTTCGTGGAGACCGACGCGGGGGTGCGCGGGCTCATTCACATCTCGCAGCTTGCCGACGGTTATGTGGAGCGCGTCGAGGATGTCGTCAAGGTCGGTGAGCCCGTCCTGGTCCAAGTGGTGCGCATCGACAAAGAAGGGCGCTACTCGTTCAAGCGCTTGGGTGGGGGACGGCTCAAGATTGGGATCTAAATATGCGCGAGCTCTACCCAAACTGCTACACAGAACAGCTGGAGAACGGCGTCAGGGTGATCGTCGAGCCCATAGAAGACCGTCCGTTGGCGCTGGGGGTGTGGGTGCGCGTGGGCAGCCGCGATGAACCCGCACACCTGGCGGGCATGGCTCATTTTATCGAGCACATGGTCTTCAAGGGCACGACCCACAGAACGGCGTTTCAGATCTCCGAAGAGGTCGACGCCCTCGGCGGCTACATCAACGCCATGACCCACAAAGAGTATACGCTCTTTCACATCGACGTGCTGCCGACCCACTTGGAAGCCGCGCTCGATATCTTAGCAGACTTGGTGAAGAACCCGCGCTTCGCCGAAGACGACATCCGCAAAGAGCAAGGAGTCGTTCTCGAAGAGATCCGCATGACCGAAGACAACCCCCAAGAGAAAGTCTTCGATCTCTTTGTGGAACGCATCTGGGATCACCAGCATCCGATGGCGCGGCCCATTTTGGGCAAAGCCGAGACGGTGCGGCGCTTCGACCGCGCGGGGATCTTTGAGTTTTACAGATACTATCAGCCGGAGCATCTCATCGTCACGGCCGCAGGAGCAGTCAAGCCAGAACGAGTTCTGGACGCCGTCAAGCGCGTGTTCGGGGACTTAGAGCCGGGCGTGCCCATGCCCGTGCGTCAGCCCCCACAGCCCTCCAGACATTTCTATATCGAAGACCGTGACTCGCAGCAAGCGAATTTGGTGCTCGGTGTGCCCAGCGTGGGGCGCCACGACGAACGCCGATTTACCCTCGAAGTGATGAACACGATCTTGGGCGGGGGGATGAGCTCGCGGCTTTTTAAGAAAATTCGCGAAGAGCTGGGCTTGGCGTATGCGGTCTTCAGCAGCGCCAGTCTCTTTGAAGACAGCGGGATCTTTATTATTTACGTGGGCACTGAACCCAAGAACGCCCGCCAGACGGTCGAAATCTCTCTAACCGAGATCGAGCGCCTCGTGAGAGAGCCGGTGCCGGAGAGCGAGCTGCGCTTGGCCAAAGAGAAGCTCAAGGGCAATATTCTCTTGGGGCTGGAGACGAGCCACTCGCGCATGGTGCGCCTGGGAATTGGGGAGCTCTATAATATTCACGCGCCGGTCGAAGAACTCGTGCAGAAGATCGAGCACGTCACGGCAGACGAGATCCAAGAGATCGCGCAGGAGCTCTTTGGGCAAGACAGCTTGAGCTTGAGTGCCGTGGGGCCAGCGGACAAGCTGCGCGATCTCGAGAGCGCCCTGACGGCGGCTTTGTAGGGTCCACAACGCTTGGTACAATATTGTTATGAAAGAAGCCTGGCTAGAGAGCTGGATGGATCGAGTCGAAGCTGCCCTGGCGCGCTTGGCCGAGGCCCAGGCGCGTACAGAAGAGCATGTCACGGCGCTAGCAGGGCGGATGGATCGAGTCGAGGCGGCGTTGGAACGTCTCGCTCAAGCCCAAGCCCGCACCGAAGAGCGTGTCGGTCAACTCGAAGCAGCTATAGCACGCCTGACCGAAGCTCAAGCGCGTACAGACGAGCGCCTCGCACAACTCACACAAGCTCAAGCACGTACCGACGAACGCCTGGCACAGCTCGCGCAAGCCCAGGCCCGCACCGAAGAGCGTGTCGGTCAACTCGAAGCAGCTATAGCACGCCTAACTGAAGCTCAAGCCCGCACGGAGCAGTGTCTTGAGGAACTGGCCCAAGCCCAAGCC
>CAZODX010000066.1:0-7024 GCA_964578715.1 uncultured Thermotogae bacterium
CGCTCGCGAAGATCTTGTAGTCTTTATACCCCAAGGGGATGACGACGTAATCCCCTAGGGCAAGATCGTTGCGCTTCTCTTCAGGGATATAGACTTCGATATGAGTCTTTTTCTCTTCGGTGGCGATGGAGAGTTCTTCGGCAATGCAGATACGGCCGATCTCATCTGGGGCAAGGGTGAGGGCTTCGGCGCCAGAACCGATCTTGAGTGTGCGTTCCAGTTCGACTTGGTCAGCCATGGACCATCCCCCTCTGCTGCACAGTATATACTATTATGAGGGCCTTTGCCAAAGATCTCTGGCGGGACTGGCGCCGGCTCACCGTCAATCGTTATAATATAGCCATGAGACGCGAACGCTGGAATGATCTGGTGTTGGTTCTCTCTCTTCTCATAGGGCTAGGGGTCTTCGCTGCGAAGGGGATCGCTCTCTTAGAGAGCTTCTGGTACACGCCCCCAGCCGTAAGCGCCCAACACACGGCGTCACCTCTGGCTCGGCTCGATGTGCTGGAGCGCGGCAAGCTCGTCTTTCAGTCGGCCGGATGTGTCTCTTGTCACTTGGCGCGCTTGGAACCAGGAGGCCCGCTGATCGGCTTTCCCGTCGGGCCCAGCTTAAGCAACGTCGGGATGCGCCGCGACGAACGATGGCTTCGGGAACACTATATCGACCCGCAGAAGCTCGTCCCCGGGACGAAGATGAACTCGTTTGCGTATCTTGCTCAAGACGAGCTGGACGCGCTCGTCGCGTATATAAAGACATTTACCCCGCAACGTGAGCCTGCTGAAGAGCCCACGCTCGTCATCCCAGAGCGATTTACGAAAGACCAAGTGGAGCGGGGCAAGGCGCTCTTCCAATCGAGCGGCTGTGTGGGGTGTCACACGATCGGGAAGACGGGTGGGCCCATTGGCCCGAATCTCACGCGCGCGGGCGCGCACGGGCGCACCGACGCGTGGCAGCTCCAGCACTTACAAGACCCGCTCTCGGTCTATGTGCTTGGGCCAACGGATGGGATTCCCTGGCCGATGCCGCGCTACAACCATCTCTCTGATGAAGACCTGCAAGCGTTGGTCGCGTACCTGCAGAGCTTACGCTAAGAGCACGTGCGCTTTCGCCAGCGCTTAAGACGCTTAAAGCTCAAGATCCAGCGAGAGCTCTGTGAGCCTCTGGAGCGTGCGCCATTTCGCCCGAGCGCAGTCGGGGAACCTCCCATTGCATTCATAGAATTTTTTGAGGAACGCCCGCGTCTTGGGTTCGCTGGGGTAGCCCCACCCGAAGTCCCCGTACTCTTCTCGTAATCTTTCAATTGCCCGATCACGGCAGACCTTGGCTATAATCGAAGCCGCGCTCACGATTGGGTAGGTCGCGTCGGCTCTGTTCTCGGCAACAAGCGCAAAGCTATGCGTGCCCGCGTGCTCGCGCAATGCGTGGACGAATCGCTCCCGGGCTTGCGGGCCCACAGGCAGATCAAGATAGACCCGATCAGTCTGGCTCTCCCTAATAATCTGCCCCATCGCCTGCAGTTCTATCTCTGTTAAGTTCTCGTCGAGCTCGCTTGGCCCAATTTCTACAACTATGACGCGATGGGCGAGCTGCTCGATCTGCTGCGCTAAGAGCGCTCGCTTGTGCCGAGAGAGCTTCTTGCTGTCGCGCACCCCAAGCGCGCTCAGCCGATCTAGATCTTCAGCCGAGATCACGACTCCGGCGACGCAGAGCGGCCCGATCACGCAGCCGCGCCCGGCTTCGTCTATGCCGAGAATCTTCACAGTTGCGAAGCACCTTTGTCAGTCTATACAATTCATAGTGTTCAGACAACCGGAGGACAGCTATGCCCAAGCTCTTTGTGCTCAGCCTCGACGGCACGCCCTACACGCTCCTGCGCGATGCTGTAGACCGACTGCCCCATCTCAAAAAACTCTTCGCCCAGGGATCGTTCGTCCAGATGGATTCGGTCATCCCCACGATCTCCTCCGTTGCGTGGGCCACCTTCGCTACCGGCGTCAACCCCGCACAGCATAATATCTTCGGCTTTATAGACCTTGACGATGCTCGACGCTTCCGAATCCCCACCGCGACGGATCTTGCTGCCAAACCCCTCTGGCAGCACTTTACCGAACTGGGTCTGCGCTCCATCTGGGTGAATCTCCCTATCACCTATCCCCCACAGCCCATCAATGGGGTCATGATCTCTGGATTCTTGTGCACCCGGCTCGAAGAGGGCGTCTTCCCCAGGAGCTTGCTGCCCACTTTACAAAGACTGAACTATATTATCGACGCCGACCCCACGCTCGCTCAGACCGATCTCGACGGCTTCCTCGCAGAACTCTTCCGCGCCCTCGAAGGCCGACGCCAACTGACATGGTATCTCTTCGAAACAGAACCCTGGGACTTCTTTCTGCTTCATATTATGGAGACCGACAGGCTCCATCACTTCTTCTGGGAGGCTAAAGAGAACCCGCACCATCGCTATCATCGCGATTTCTGGAGGCTCTATCACGAGATCGACTCTTTCATCGGCGAGCTGGTCGCGCGACTCCCCAGCGACTGCGAGCTTGTGATCTTATCCGATCACGGGTTCTGCCAGATCGAGTACGAGGTCGAGCTCAACGCCTTCTTGCGCGAGCGCGGCTTTTTACGCTTTGCCAATGGGACCCCTGCAGATTTCACTCAGCTACACAGCTCAACAAAAGCGTTCGCGCTCATCCCTGGTCGGCTCTATCTCACCGATAGCTCTGCCCGCGACGAGCTGACGCAAACGCTCTATGAGTTGACCGACCCCCAGGGCCGGCCCGTCATCGCTCAGGTCTTCCCTCGAGAACAGATCTATTCGGGAGCGCAGCTCGCTCGTGCGGCCGATCTCATCGCCGTCCCGCACAACGGGTTCGATCTCAAAGCCCGGCTCAGTGCCCAGAAGCTCTTCACCAAGACGCATCTCCAAGGGATGCACACATTCGACGATGCGTTTCTCTTCGTGCGCCATCACAAGCTCGACACGTCCCCTAAGCCCAGACTGATCGACCTCGCCCCCACGCTCGCTACCTTGATGGGATTGACCAGCCCCACAACAGAGGGACGCTCGCTGCTATGAGATTCATTATCTACTCCAAAGCCCTCTACTCGAGTTGGGTCTACTACAGCCCCGATCGCTGCTGTTTCGACGCGGGCGAGGGCATCAGCACGATCTTGGGCAACAAAGTCTTCGCGATCGAGCGCGTCTTTCTCAGCCACGGCCATGCCGATCACATCACCGGGCTGATCGGGCTGATCAATATTCGCAACAGCGGCATGGGCGATACCGAAAAACCCCTCACGATCTATTATCCCAAAGAGAACTGGCGCGTGCTCGAACTGATCAGCTATATCCGCAAGACCAATCGCCGTCTCAAGTACCCTTTAGAATGGGTGCCCCTGACGATTGGAGATCGGGTCGAGGTCTTCTCCGGGCAGTGCAATCGCTACGTCGAGGCGTTCAAGACGGTGCATTCCGACAACGAAGTCTCCTTGGGGTATGCGATTGTAGAAGAGCGGACGCGGCTGGCCGAACCCTATCGCGATCTCCCCCAAGAGGAGATCCTTAAGTTGGTGCGGGCGGGCCAACGCGACCGGATCACCGAAAGATATCTGAAGAAGCTCGTCTGCTACGGGGGCGATTCGATTGCCCTCGATCCGGCGGACGTGGCCGGCACGGATATCTTACTGCACGACTGCACCTTTCTCACCGAAGAAGAGCGAGAAGACTACAAGCACGCCACGCTCTCAGAAGCGCTCGAAGTCGCGTTGCGGGCTCAGGTGCAAGAGGCGTTGATCGCGCTCCACATCAGCTCGCGCTACAAGCAGCAGCTTGGGGAGATTGAAGAACGACTCCAGCGCGAGCATCCGACGTTGCCGTTCAAGGTGATCTTTGTGCCGCCGGGGAAGCTCTTTCGCTATGAGTGATTACGAGATCTCAACGACGCGATTGTGCTCGTCCACGTGAACGATGCGGGGTTTATGTCTGTGGGCTTCAGCAGGCTCATAGCTCCCATAGGAGAGAATGATGACGAGATCCCCCACAGCCCCCCAGCGAGCTGCCGCCCCATTCAACTGTACGATCCCGGATCCCGCCGGCCCCGCAATCACATAGGTCTGCAGCCGCGACCCGTTGTTGATGTTGACTACGTCAACTTTCTCAAAAGGCACTAGCTGCGCCGCCTCCATCAACAGACTGTCCAGCGTCAGACTGCCCTCATAGTGCAGATCCGTCCCCGTCACTCTGGCCCGATGGATCTTCGACTTCAAGAGCTCTATGTGCATGACTCTTTTTTATTTTACCAGACTTCGTCTGGGCCGTCTATCTTCGCTGTGCTTCTCCCTGGCGAAGCAAATGATCCAGGCGGAGCCTGTGTGTCAGAATACAAAAGTTGCATGATATAATACTTGTGTGATAAGATAACGCCTGTCACCGGCAGAAGGAGCACGAACTATGTGGAGCTTTATCGTTCGCCGCGTCCTATACATGATCCCTCTGCTCTTCATCATCTCCATCGTCGCCTTCACCGTGGTCAAGCTGCAGCCGTCGGATATCATCGCCCAGTGGAAGTTTAATCCCTCTATCAGCCAAGAACTACTGGAGCAACTCATCAGACAGTTCGCCCTCGATAAAGACCCCGTCACTCAATATATCAGTTGGATCAAAAATATCTTCACAAGAGGCGACTGGGGCTTCTCGTTCTTCAATAAAGTCCCGGTGTTAGAGTATCTCTTCGGCAACGGGAATTTGCTCTACAGTATGATTATTATCTTCGTGACGATGCTCTTCACGTGGGCGATTGCTATCCCTATCGGGATCTATTCCGCAACTCATAAGTACTCTCTCTTAGATCACTTCCTGAACTTCATGGGTTTTTTGGGGCTATCTATTCCGAACTTCTTGCTCGCAGTGATCTTCTTGCAACTGATGGTGGCGGTCTTACACGTGGGGACCTGGTGCGACTACTCATGGTTGCGCCCGCTGGTGGAATTCTTCCGCCCCAGTATTGAGTGTCAGGGCGGAGAGGGACTGGGCGTGGGCTATCTCTTTGATCAGGAGTATCTGCTCGCTCCCTGGAGCTGGGAGAAGTTTCGCAACTTCATCTGGCACCTGTGGCCCGTCGTACTGATCGTGGGCACGGCCAACATCGCCGCGCTGATTCGCTACATGCGGGCCAATCTCTTGGATGTGCTGGGGCAACCCTATGTACAAACGGCCCGTGCCAAAGGGCTCTCCGAGCGCGTCGTCATCTACAAACACGCCGTCCGCAACGCGATCAACCCCTTGGTCAGCATGTTGGGCTTCTGGATCCCCTTGATGTTCGAGGCGATGCTCGTGACTTCAGCAGTGTTGAGCTTGCAGACGGTAGAGCGGGCATACTATGACGCCTTACAAACCCAAGACCAATGGGTGATCATGGGCGGACTGCTCTATTTTGGCGTCATTCTCTTAGTAGGAAACTTGCTCTCCGATATCTTGCTGGCGGTGGTCGACCCGAAGATCCGCTATGAGTGAAGCAGCTCTCAAGAAACCAAAAGAGAAAGAGTTTCAGCCGGTCTCGCAATGGCGCCTCATCTGGCGACGGTTTAAGCATCACAAGATAGGGCTCATCGGCACGGCGATCGTCCTGCTCTTCTATCTGATCTTCGTCGCGCTGGCGGAGTTCATCGCCCCGTATAACTATAATAGCGAGCATCGGGAGTTCGGGTATGTGCCGCCAATGCTCACGAAAATACGCTTTTGGGACAAGGACGGAAATTTCTCGTTCAAGCCGTTCGTCTACGGGTTGAAGAAATGCCAGGTCTACTTAAACCCGCTCACCGGGGAGCAGACCTGTGAGGACGACCCCCGGTTCATCTACCAGCCCGGGCAATACCGTTGGTTAGAAGATACGGACTACAAGTGCACCATTGAACTCTTTGTGCAAGGGGAGCCCTATCGCTTCTGGGATCTGTGGAGGACGGATATCCATCTGTTTGGGGTGCGCCAAGAAGGCGTCCCCTTCGACCCATACTCCATAGACAAATCCCCGTGCCAGCTCTTTCTGTTTGGGTCAGATAAATTGGGCTATGACATCTTTTCTATGACATTAGTTGGGGGCAAGTTCTCGCTGATCATCGGGCCGATTGTGATAGTGAT
Organism: uncultured Thermotogae bacterium; assembly: GCA_964578715.1. GTDB lineage: Bacteria > Bipolaricaulota > Bipolaricaulia > RBG-16-55-9 > DRXL01 > JANXCC01. The sequence goes on from CAZODX010000066.1 coordinate 6,144, forward strand.
CGCTTTTGTTGTGGGGATTTTGCTTGGGGGCATCTCGGGGTATTACGGGGGTGCGGTCGACACATTCATTCAGAGGGTGATTGAGATCTTTATGGCGTTGCCGCGGCTCGCGCTCTTGCTGGCCCTTTCGCTGATCCTCTCGGCGAATAAGCTCTACGGCATGGCAACGTTCTGGGGGATCGTGGTGATTCTGTCTATAGTGAGCTGGGCTCCGCTGGCGCGGGTGATCCGCGGGCAATTCCTAGCGTTGCGAGAGTCGGAGTTCATCGCCGCGGCCCAAGCCATCGGCAGCAGCGACCTGCGCATTATCCTCAAGCACATCCTCCCCAATACCATGAGCTATCTTGTGGTAGCCGCGACCCTCACCGTCCCCAATCTGATTATCTTGGAGAGCACGCTGAGCTTCTTGAAGCTAGGGATCCGTGCCCCGCTCACAAGCTGGGGCGTCCTGATGCAAGAAGCCTGGTCCACCAGCGTGATTCAGAACTACCCATGGTTTCTGATCCCCGGGATCTTCATCGTGCTGTCGGTCTTAGCGTTTAACTTCATGGGCGACGCGTTGCGCGATGCCGTCGACCCGTTCACCGTGACGGGGATCAAAGAGACCACATAAAAGTACTGCCGTCACGACAGACAAATCGCCGAAATTATTTGATTTTTTGGGTATTTTGGGGTATTATAGTTTGGACACCTTCCAAGGGGGGAATAGAGAGAATGCCGGAACGGATCGAACGAACTTATATCGAAGACGAGATGCGCGAGTCGTATATCAACTACGCGATGAGCGTCATCCGCGGGCGGGCCATTCCCGATGTGCGGGACGGCCTAAAGCCCGTGCAAAGAAGAATTCTCTACGGGATGTATCAATTGGGGCTGCTGCC
>CAZODX010000067.1:0-1813 GCA_964578715.1 uncultured Thermotogae bacterium
TGCGATCTTCTCTGAGCGCGCTTTGCTCATGCTATCCACGCTTGTCATTTTCTTTTTTTCTCTCTTTGGTCTTCTGTCCCCATAGGAGGTGACGGCAGTCGTCCCCAAGACGCTCCCTCGGCTGTCGTCGGCGTCACGAATCCCCCTGTGCTCAGCTACCAGCAGTCCTTTCAGTCCCTCCCCCCTCACGATAGAGTAAGAGCATCACGACCGCGAGCCACAACGCGCTCGCAAGAGAGGGCACCCCAGAGCTATGATGAATCACTTCACGATGCTGAGCATGGCTGGGCATCAGCCCAACGGACAGCAGATCGCGGAAGCGCTGAGCGAGATCGTCGAATCGACCAGCGGACGGTTCTACAAGAAGGGCGAGATCATCTACCAGCCAGGGGACGTGGACGACCGAGTGTATTACATTAAAGACGGCAAGGTGAAGCTAGCCTATCTGGACGAGAGCGGTCGGAAGCTGACTCTTGCGATCTTAGGAGCCGGCGAGATCTTTGGAGAGATGGTCTTAGTCGGGGCCAAGCGCCGCGAACATTTAGCGCAAGTCTTGCAAGACGCGATCATTCACGCCATCGAGCGCGAGAAGTTCTTCTATCTGTTGGAGCGCAAGCCGTGGTTGGCTTTAGAGATCATTCAGCTCTTCGGCAAGCGGGCACGCGACCTCGAGCAGAAGCTTGAGGACTTAGTCTTCAAAGACATCACGACGCGGCTCTCGCGGCAATTACTCAGACTGATCGAAGAGCACGGCGAACAGACCCCTGAAGGGACGCAGATCAGCTTCAAGATCACTCATAAAGAATTAGCCGACTTGATCGGGTCTGCTCGCGAGAATACGACGAGCGCCCTCAACCGCCTGGCCAAAGAGGGCATTTTGGACAAGAAGCGCTACTATATTATCATCAAAGACGAAGAGAAGCTGAAGGAGAAGAGCGGGACGCTCTAAGGCCTTCTGAGGACATCGAGCAATCTCTTGGCTTGGGCAATAGTTTGTGCGATGGCCGATAGCGGTGCCCCGCGCGTCAGCAACGCCTCTAGCATTACTAATCTGTTCTCAAACTGCTCTTGCACGCCTTGCTTGGCCAACGCTGCTGCTAATGCACTTTGCGCAAAAACGCTCTGAAAGTCTCTGAGCTGGCGCAGCGCCAGCGCCATTTGAGATTGCCCCGCTAAGTATTCTATCCCCTGCAATAACGCCATAGCATTAAACGCTTCGCCCACGACCCCAGAGAGCTCTTCTACCGTTGGGAGAGACAATTGAGCGGCAGCGGGCAGCCCTTGTTCCACCGCTGCAGATGCACTCCCGACGATGACTCGCCCCACCATCCCCTGCTGCTCGTGCAGGGCACAGAAGTAGTCGTAAACCCCTGGGAGAGTAAAGACATACGAATACGACTGACCAATGTGTGTCATCAGTCCGGAGTTCCATGGGCGGGCGCCAGAGGGGATGCGCAGCGGGCGGTCTTGGCTGGGGTGATATGCTGTCACTGTGTGCCCGTTGCCCTGGGCGTTCTCTTTGAGCACCCAGACGACGCGATCGTTGGGCGCAATGACAAGCCCTGGGGGATCAAAGGAATGATCGCGCACGTCAACGACGAAGACCCGTTGGGCCGGCTCAGGGCTTGGCCGTGGAGGGCTGCCAAGCCAGAAGAAGAGCACCCCAATGAGTGCTGCTACCAAAGCTGCCAGCAGAGCAAGCCAGCGTTCCATAGCTTCAGTGTAGCATATCTGTCCCCTCGATTGTCAACTCTAAAGAGAGTCCGGCCGCGCCCCTCTGGCCCCAGCGCGACCGGACTCTGACCCCTAGCCC
>CAZODX010000067.1:1823-6887 GCA_964578715.1 uncultured Thermotogae bacterium
GGCCCTACCGCCTCCACAGCCAGAACGCCAACCCCGCCCCGATCATGATCAGCACGCCAACAATAGCCGCGATCAGCCCAGTGTTCATGCCCTCAGCCTCCTCCAGCTTCGGCTCCGGCTGAGTCACAGGCTCAGTTCGGATCGCTTTGACCAACGGTTGCGGCAATTGGCCAAGCTGCGTCGCGCCCTCGCTCTGGCTGACCTCGACCCAGTGATTCCCCACGGGGAAGATTACCGCCGGCCCAAGAGCCAGATACTCTTTGAACGCGGAGTTGCCCGCCAGCGCAAAGTACGCTTCGGAGCCGAACTGTACTTTGAGCGTCGGCTGCTGCCGGTAGCCCTCGGCCTTCCAGATGTTGTCTTGGTCCAGCTGGAACGAGAGGCCCCGCACCGAGCGGACGAGACTCTGCGCAAACTCTCGTGCTTCCTCGCGCAAGGCTTGGATGCCCTGCGACATGCGCACCGCGCTCTGGCCGCTGGGGGCCATAGCAGCAGGGGGACTCAACATTTCGCACGTTAGGCATGGGGCGTGGCCTAAAGGCCCTACAGCAGCTTCGGGCGGCGCGGCAAAGTACGACGTGTACGGCGTCACGATCCCGAACTTTTCGGCCAACTTCTTCACGGCGTCTACGAGTTCTTGGTTCTCGCCTTTAAGACGAATCTCGTCTAAGAGATACCCGATCTTGCGCGCGGCCCACATCCGGGGCAAGAAACTGTATCGCGCGCTCTCGCCGGGCAGCTCGATCTCAAAAGCGCTGCGCCAATCGGCCCCTTGGCGCTTGCCCGTCAGTGCCACCGTGCCTTTCCCCGGTTCGCGATAGCGCCCCACGATCTGAATCTGAGAGCCCTTAAAGAGATCGGGCAGCTTCGGGGGGTAGAGATCGTAGACTTTGAGATCGCCAAAGCTGATCTGCAAGTCTGTGAGCAGCGGCGCTCCGACTTTCTCGTAGAACTGGGCGATCTCCGTCTCGATGTTCTCGCCCGGCTCGACGTAAGTAGAAAAACCGCCGTTCTGCTGGCTGAGTGTATCTAACAGAATCGTGTTGACGTCGTAGCCCACACCGAAGCAGAAGATTCTGGCGTTCAGTTGCGCATTCTTCTCCGTGACGTTCTTGACGATCTGGGTAACGTCGGTCTCGCCGGTCGTGGGCAGGCCGTCGGTCAAGAAGACCAACATCTTGAGACGATCGTTGGATTCGAAGAGGCTGAGCCCTCTTAAGAGCGCATCGTTGATGTTCGTGCCGCCCGTGGCTTCGAGCTTGTCCACAAACGCTTCGAGCTGCGAGCGATCCAGCCCATCTCCGGAGACGAGCTGCGCACTGAACTCCGTGACGGTGTCGCTGAACGCGACGACGGCGACGCGATCCTGCGGACTGAGCTTGCCGATCGCATACTTGAGTGACTGCTTCGCTTGCTGAAGCTTTTCGCCGTCCATGCTGCCGGAGACGTCCACGACGAAGACGATATCTTTGGGCACGGGCGCGATCTCGCCCTGCGCCGGGCTGACCAGCAAGAGAAAGTACCCGTCTTCGTCTCCAACTCTGTAGGTGATAACATCAACGCCAAGCTCCTTCTCGCTGACGGTGTAGAACAATCTAAAATCTTGGGCGCTCTGGACTTGAGTCGCTTCAAAGCTGACGGTCGCTTCGCTCTCGCTGGTCTTCTGCACCGAGATCTTATGGGTAGGCGAGTAGACAGAAGCGACGGGCTCGTCCTCGCGAATGCGCACCTGAACGAGCAGCTGCTCGATGGGCTTTTGTGCCGTGATCGGGTAAAGCAGCTCGACGAGATTCCCTGCCCGTTGCAGGACTTGCTGATAGGAGATCTTGACTTTCTGTTCGCCCTTGGGCGGGATGGGGAAGACTCGGACTTGGAACGCCCGCTCGCCCAGGTACTCTAAGAGCGCCGGGTCTTTGGTGCGGCGCACGATCTCTTCGTACATCCGGTGTGCTTCGGTGGCGCTCATCAATTGGCCCTCATGACATTGACTGTCGCCGCAGAGGGTCAAGTTGGAGATAACCGTGCCCTTGGGCACCGGGAAGAGATACGTCTCCTCTTGAACGACGTCGCTGGGGTTATAGAACGTCAGCTCGAGCGCGAACTGCGCGACTTGGTTGACGACTTCGGCCTTGACGGTGTAGCTTTTGAGCACGACTGCGTCGGGACTGGGCGCGGGCCTGGGAATAAACGGAGGCTCAACGGGCTGCGCCCCGGCACCCCCAAAGCCGATTCCCAAACCCACAAGAGCCAACAAGAGAGAAACTGCTTGCGAGAATCTGCGTGTGAGAGCCATGGCTCCTCCTTTCTGAGCTTAACGATTCTTCCACTCCACGGTGTACTTTACCGTCGCTGTCCCGTTGGCTGGCACCGAGACTTCGAACAAGATCGTATTAGCATCGAGTTTTTCGTAGCCGGGCTTGGCCGAGACGATCTTCCACACCCCCGAAAGTTTCTCTTTGACCTCGATCACGACGTCGCTATCTTTTTGGTTGCGCAGCGTGATCTCATAAACGTCACGATAGATGTCATAGCCGTCCTCATCTCGTCCCACGACCTGATGGTCTTTGAGGACGCGCTCGGCCTTGAGATCAAATGCTACGCCGGGCACGAGCGTCACCGGATCGTTCTTAGAAGAATGACCAAGCGTGTCTTCACCGATGAGCTGGAGCGCCCCCTTGGTCTCTTTATACAGCCGAACGACGCCTGCCGGCAGCGCGACGCCGAGCCCATTGGCTTCATCGTTGGTGAAGCGAATCTCGACGCGCACGCGATCTGCCGAGTCGTCCGCTTCATAGACGTAGTGCTTCGAGACTTTTATAGCACTAGCCTCAAAGAACGAAAGCTGCACCGTCTGCTCGTCCTTGAGCGTGACCGGACGCGCCAGCTTGTACTCGTGATACTCGAATGTCGGTTGGGGCAAGAAGATTGGCTCTTCTGCTTGGAAAACCCCTGTCGAGACATCTCTGGCAGTAAACATTTCTGCAACGGGTCGTGTGACTCCGCGCAGCTCGCCGGCGACGAGCGTTAGCTTCGCGTTTCGGTACTCACGTCCACTTTGGTTCGTAAGCCTCACCCAACTGCTGAGCGCCATCTTGTCTTCGGATTCGCTAAGAACTGCTGTGTAATACGCCGACCAGCCCAGTCCACCCGCAAGATAGCTCAGCACACCTTGCACTTCGCCTTCCTGCTCGCTCTGAATTTTCCATGATAGAATCGGCTCTTGACGGTATTGTTGTCGCTGAATGGGAAGCAGCTCTTGCTCTAAAATCCTCATGCCCCGTTGCAAGGGGCGAAAGAGCACCGAGCTGGGCACGATAGTTATCGGCAGATCTTCGATAGTACGCACGCTCTCCCCGACAGAGACGCTGAGCGTTCGTAGCTCTTCGATCAACGCCAAATCGCTATAGATTGTGAGATTCAGCCCTGAAGCAGACGGCTGCGCTCCTGTGAACTTGCCCCATGCGACTGCTAGCATCACCAACAGCGCGATCAGCGAGACGACTACAGAAATGCGCTTCATCTTTCTCCTCCCTTCTGAGCGCCTTCAGCACCGATAGAGACAGTAGAACTTCCACCACTTGAAAGATTTTCGTCCGATCTTGTAGACGACGGCTTCGCCGCTGGTTGCCTGCCCACCGACGAAGACCTCCCCGGTCTTGCTCACGGTCAGATAGACCGGCTCGACGCGCTCTTCCGGTTTGAGCTCAAAAACCAGACGCTCCGACCTCCCTTCGCGCATCGCCGCAATGTCTTCAGGTTCTCTCGCCAAGCTGGCAAAGCCCTCCGCGAAGACCGAGACGGGGCTGTTCGCCCTGATCTCACCCGCGATAGCTTCTACCCGCAGAATGCGGCCCTTCCCGCTCTCCAGCACCAATAGATTCCCCGCAGCGTCGAACGCCAGACTGCTGGGCTTGTCAAGATTCTCCGCGATCACGATGCTCTCGTCTTCTGATGTTATCTTCACGATCTTGGAGTCTACGATCAGAAACCGATTGCCCTTCCCGTCTGGTATGCCCGCTGGGATATCTATGTCGAGTTGTTGCAACATCTCTTTGGAAGGCCCCGGCTCTACGAGCCTGAGCGCTGGCTCTTGCTCCGGCACTCCGGCGATCTGTTGAGTGAGGCGCACTGGGTCGCCCGGCTCCCTGAGCACAATTTGGGGACGCTCATAGCGCGTATCGAGCACTATCATCGTGCTCGGCTCTCCAGACCGACTGAGATCGTAGAGCCATGCACCCAGAAAGAGCAAAGCGATGCTCGCTAGCGCAAAAGCGGGCTTCAGAATGCGCCTTGGGCGCTCCGACGCACGCCAGAGCCGACTGACCCTCCGATCAAGCTCCTGCTCAAGGGCTTGGGCCCGACGCTCATGTGTCTCTTTTAGTAGTTCTTCCAAATCGTCGCGCTCGCTCATAGCAGCTCCTGAAGCAGTGCTCTCAATTGCTCTTTGGCGCGATTGAGGCGCGTCCCCACCGTCGTCTCGGTGATCGGCTCGCCTTCGATCTCATGCAAAATCTCGGCGATCTGCGCATAGTCTAAGTCGGCATAGAAGCGCAAGACCAACGGTCGGCGATATTTCTCGTCGAGCTGTGTCAGGGCTTTCTGGACGGCTTCGCTGCGGAAGTCTTGGCGCACTTGGGTCTCGACGGGGTTTCTGCGCCAGCGCGAGAGCTCTGAAATCTTCCAGCGCGAGAGCCACGCCATCCTGCTGCGCTCGCGACGCAGCTTGTCTTTGCACACATTAGCCGCGATCTTTAAGAGCCAACCGCGCGCGTTGCCGTCGGGATCCAGCTCGGCGCAGCGCGAAAAGACTTTCAGAAACGTCTCTTCGGCAGCGTCGAGGGCTTCGTGCTCATTGTGCAATATCGCCATGCACACGCCGATCACCTCGCGCTTGAATTCTTCGTAGAACTGCGCCCACGCCGCGCGATCACCCTCACGGACCCGCCGGAGCAGCTCTGTCATCTCGCCCGTCACTCTATTCATACGCGCGACTCCCGGAAAACTTCCCGCCGCTGGGAGAAAGATAACAGCTCGATTATAATAGCGTTTGTATGGGTTCTGACA
>CAZODX010000068.1:0-5992 GCA_964578715.1 uncultured Thermotogae bacterium
CGGCACTCGCGCACAAAGCCCACCGTGAGCTTCACGGTGTTCTCGAAGTCGTCTAGTCTTAATAAGCTGAACTGCGAGTGAATATAGCGACAGGGCACCGAGAGCACCCCAGAGAGAATGCCGCCGCGCGCCGTGTGGATCGCCCCGGCGTCGGTGCCACCGTAGACGGGCAGCTTATACTGATATGAGATCTTCAGCTTTTCAGCGATCTTTTCTAACGCTTCGACGACGCGATGGCTGACAACAAGAGAATTATCAGCGATGGTGATCGCCGGCCCTCTGCCTAACGCTGTGGGCTGGCGTGCCGGAGCGACGCCGGGGACGTCAGCACCAATAGTTCCTTCCAGGGCGAGCGCGACGTTCGGATTGATACTGTACGCAGCCGCGCGTGCGCCGCGCAGCCCCGTCTCTTCGCCGATCGCAAAATTGCAGACGAGCGTCAGATCTAAATTCTCTCTCTGAAGCTCTTGGAGCGCGCGAATCGCGACCGCACATCCCGCACGGTCATCAAATGCCTTGCCCCCGACCAAGTTCTCGCTCAGCTGCTCAAACGGATAGTACGGCACGGCGGGGTCGCCGATGCGAATCCCCATCTTCTGCACTTCGTCAGCCGATGAAGCCCCCACGTCAATGAAGAGATCTTCGAGCTTGAAGGGCTTTTCGCGATCCTCGGGCTTGAGCACATGCGGCGGGACGCTCCCGATGACCCCGGTGATGAGTTTCCCGGTGCGCGTGCGGATCTTCACGACTTGCGCAGGCAAGATTCGCACATCCCAGCCCCCAAGGGTCGCAAAGCGCAGAAAGCCCTTCTCTTCGATATAGCTGATAATCAAGCCCACTTCATCCATGTGCGCGTCGAGCATGAGCGTAAAATCTGATTTGCCCTTGCGGGTGACGATGAGATTGCCCAAGGGGTCAACGCGCATCTCATCAACGAGGGGCTTGACAAGCTTAGAAATCACGTCGCGGACGTCGTCCTCAAAGCCGGAGACACCAAAGACTGTGGAAAGCTCGCGAAGCAGAGTGATTCCCTGGTTCATACCCCATTATAATCCAACGATATCCCCGATGCTAGCGCAGGCAGGTGGGATCGTTGGGAATAGAGGTGTCGGGATTATCGCTGGGAATAATCTCTGCGAGTCTACTTATGGGATCATCAGTGTAGAAGAATCCCTGATTACAAATCTGCACAGGGACGCATGGTGTGGGTGCGCACGCGCTCAGGATCGTGGGCATGGTAAGCAACAAGAGCACAAGCGCCAAGCGCGGGCGTCGTCGCGCCCATAGACCTGCCAGCAGACAGCCAAAGCCGAACAAGCCCTTCCACCAAAAGTTCTGATTTTTATTGTTGAGATCAATAAAGCCGCTGCCGCGCGATCTGACGGTTACTTGGACTTGAAAGGTGATGATAACATTGGTGCCTGCGGGAAGATTCCCATCCCATTCGATCTGGTTGCTCCCAGCATTGAACGTGATCGTGCCCCAGGTGGCCGTAGCCGATCCGCTGACGTAGACAGTGCCTACGGGGATGGGATCAACAAACTCTGGGCCGATGTGATTGTCTTGGTCGCCGGGACCGGTGTTGCTGATCTGGATCGTGTAGAGAACGATGTCGTCAGTTAAGAGGGGGGCTGCGTTGAGGTCTTGAGCGCGCTTTTGCACAGAGATAACAGCCAATGGGCGCGCCTCGAAAGCCCCGATGTCGCAGCCGGGACCTTTGGGGCGTGGATCGGTGCGCTGGTCTTGGTTTAGGGAGTTACCATCGGCATCCAGGCAAGATATCAAAGGCACGTAGTCACGGGCGGGGCTGTTGGGGAGCAGCTCATGGGTCTGGGTGAGGCCGCCGTTGTTCTGCAGCGGGCCTAGGAGAGGATCTTGTCCCACGATATCAGTGGGATGTAGACCGTCACATCCCGTTTCGTAAAAGAGGTTGTAGCCTTGAGACTCCAGCGTTCCTTGACAGTTAGAGGGTGAAGAACTTGGAGAAGACAGTGGATCGGTGGCAACAATCGAGCTTCGGATGGTTGTTATCGCAGCTCCATCATCGAAGATCCCAGAGCCGCCATCCTGGGCACGGTTAAAAGCGATCGTGACGTGAGAGATGATCATCTCGGCATTGTTGTAGATGCCACCTCCACGGGCTATGCCAATCTTGCCCCCTGATATCAATGCTTCGTTGCTGCTAATAGTGACGTTGGTCAAACGAGCGCGCGCAGTCCCGGGGCTTTCTTCAAAGAAGAAGTTTGCTACGCCAGCGCCTAAGAGCTGGGCTGCTGAGATATTCGGTGCCACATCGAGTTCATTATAGCTGACTGTGACGCGAATCAGCTCGAGTTCCGCTATGCCTCCTTCTCCAGCAATATTGGCGATTCCACCGCCTATGCCCAAATCGTCAATGTGGATGGCAACATTCCCTTGCACTGTGACGTCCAAAAGGCGCGCTGTAGCTCCTGCTCCTCCCGATCCGTTCAAAAGGCCTCCTCCCAACTCGCCAGCGCGATTTTGACGAATCTCTCCTCGGATCATCGTCAGCGTCGCGGGCGTGGGCAGGATGTCTACGTTCGCTATGCCACCGCCGCCAAACTCGGCTTGGTTGTTTTCCACGATAACATCTTCGAGATAGGCTTGAGAAACATTACAAATCCCTGCCCCTCCCAGCTGATTCTCGACTGTATTGTTGGTCCTGATCAAACTCAGGAAGATTTGAATATCCCCTCCATTGGTGACGCCGCCCCCGCAGACAGCAGCGGTGTTACCCTCTATCGTGACCCTTGTTAGAACAGTCTGCCCGAAGTTAGCCAGTCCTCCTCCTTGCCCTGTAGGAGCGCTACATCCTTGGATCACGGTATCTTCGATCACGAGTGCGCTTCCGGTTGTGTTATAAACACATCCGCCGCTATCATAGTTAATCGAGCCTCTTGTTATCACCATATCTTCTAGGGTTACTACTCCAGAACTGGAGTTTACATAAAAGACCCTGCTGAGGTTCTGTGCGTCTATCGTCGAGTTGCTGCCATGGATCGTCACACCCTCCGTGATGTCAAGCTGCCCCAGGCTTAACAAGAAGACCCCGCTTGCTGGTAAGACGATAACGTCAATCGTTGGGGATGAATTACCTGCGACGCACCCTAACTCATGAGCGTTGCTATTGGTGTTAGCCGCGATGATCGCCTCGCGTAGCGAGCAATCCCCGTTGTTATCACCATTTTCATCGTTAGTCGTTGTCACGGTGATCGTCGCTGCTAAACTTACCTCGCTCCAGCACGCTATCGCCAGAAGAGCAATCCCAATCCTCCGAAGCAGAGAGATCCCCCGATCCATATAATAATTGCCTCCTCTCTTAAATGTTTTTTTAGAACCGTACGATGATGGCAAAGCGCTGCCCTGCCGATAGATCTTCCAGCAAGATCGTCGAGCTGAGAAGGGTCACCTGCCCCACCGTCACGCTCAGATCTATATCCAGCTGCCAGTAGTTGCACTCTCTAGTCAATAGCCCCGCTAGATTCAACGTCCCTATCGTTGCCATAAAGCTCAGCTCATAGCGCGATATTGGGGGCAAGAACAAGATCTGATGAATATTGGGAGACCTACAGAGCGTCGAGTTTGTGCAGAAGATCGTGTTCAGCGCCAGCTTCACCCCTGGGGGATCGAAGATCACTGTCAAGCGGCTTAGCCCTTCCGTAAACGACTGTTGCACTGAGCCCCAGAAGACCCATGTGCTCTGTGCCGCGATCTCGCCGATGCGCAGCTCCGTGATCGCAACAATGCTGAGCAGGTCGAGCTGACCGTTGAAGTTCCAGGTCAGATGAAAATTCAGCTTCCAGGGGGAGAGCTGGCCGCTCTGGCGCACTTGCAAGAAGCAAAGCACCGAAGAGACATCCCAATCGTCCTCGTCGAGAGTGCCGTCGTTATCATCGTCAAAGTTGTTAGGTGGATCCTCGGCAAACCAGCCATCGTTATCGTTGTCGAGCTGATCAACCATGCACTGGAAACGGTTTGCTTGGGGGGCGTCCCTCCGAGGGACTCCATAGTTAGTCAGATCAAAGTGGAACTCGGCGTAAAGATCGTGACGCACGCCGGCGATCACGAGGTTGTTGATAAAGAGCTTCTCTTCTTCGGGGTTTTCCAGCCCGCCGCCGGTGATCATAGAGGGAGAGAAACGTTCCAGCGGCTTGCACTCGCCAAAGCACGATAGCCCCTGCTTAGCGCCAAGCCACAGCTCGCCGCGCACCATGACGCCGCTGACGGTCTGGCCCCCCATGTACACTCTGATACCAGCATCCAGCACGTCATCAAAACGGCAAATAACTGCCTTGTCTGTAATTATAACGTTTAGTTTATTAAGATTGGCAAAGAGGACTTGCCCGCCAAGCTGGAGACCTCCGATAGTTAACAAGAAATCCGCGATGTTGCGTCGAAATTCTACAGGAAGTTCTAATAAGGGAGGAGGAGCAAGAACCCTACATATAGCTGGGTAGAGGCCTTGTAGCGATTCAACCCAGCGAGCCAAAGCTAGATTTTGCGCCACGGGGTGGATAGCATTCGAGCCGAAGAAGCGATGCCAGGGGAGAACGCCAAAATCCGGATCGAGGATGTGCGCATAGAGCCCGCCTTCAAAGGGGATGACCGTGAAATTTGGCATATCACACGCTTCGCGAGTTATCATGGGCACGGTGGCGTTCTGGACGCACCAGCGCAGCCGACCAAACTGATCACGCAGTTCCTCAAACTCGAAGAAGTTCGGTGCGAAGATCGTCGTGTTTTTTAGATGAAGCGCGCCTAGCGTCATACTCAGCACAAAGCTCTGGAACTCCAAGCCTCGAAACGTAAACGCTGTTGTACTTGTGATCTCTATCCCGCTGAGCGAGAATGTCAAGATGAGATCCGATTCGAACTTGAAATCAATGAGATCGATTTTGCTCGGCGGATCTTCACCCTCTCTTGTAATTCCGTGTTGTGGGTAGAAGACCGTTTCGACGGAGAAACTCCCGTTGATGGGAGCGGCGAGTGCGCCGAGGAATTCAAAAGAAGAGATCGCAAGGACAATGAGAAGTTCCCCATACCCTCTCATGCTAACCTCCTGATCAACCTAACTTTTTGTTTGTATTATAATGAAAAGAGTTCAAAATGTCAAGAGGAAGTGGGGAGTACTTACCAAGAATCGTTACTAAGGGAATCGGTGATCGCTCTTCTGCGTGTAGGCCGGATTAGGGTCAGAAGGGTGAAACATTTGAGCGATTGCTTGAGATCTCTACTTTCTCCCACGTGGGTGCCAGGCCTCAAGCAGCCTTATCAAATCTTCCTCAGCACAATCGCCGAGTTGTGCCCGCCAAAGCCAAATGAGTTCGAGAGCGCGATCTCGACCTTCGCTGGACGCGCTTTGTTGGGAACGTAATCGAGATCGCATTCGGGGTCGGGGTTCTCTAAATTGATCGTGGGCGGCAGAATCCCGCGATCTATAGCCATCAGCGTCGCAATCGCCTCGACGGCTCCCGCCCCACCCAACAGATGCCCAAGCTGCGACTTCGTCGAGCTGATAGCTAATTTATACGCGTGTGCCCCAAAGAGTCTCTTGATCGCCCTGGTCTCGCTGATGTCTCCTAAGGGGGTCGCCGTCCCGTGCGCGTTAATATAATCGACTTCTTCGGGGCGGACGCCCGCGCGCTCTAAGGCCATCAGCATCGCCTTGCGCGCGCCCTCGCCCTGCTCATCGGGAGCCGTGATATGCCCCGCATCGGCGGTCATCCCGATGCTCGCAAGCTCTGCATAGATATACGCCCCGCGGGCGCGCGCGTGCTCCAAGCTCTCTAAGATTAAGATTCCCGCGCCTTCGCCTATAACAAAGCCGTCGCGATCTCTATCGAACGGGCGCGAGGCCCGCTCCGGCGCGTCATTCCTGCGCGAGAGCGCCCCCATCTGATCGAACCCCGCAAACGTCAAGGGCAATGAAACCGCCTCCGCCCCCCCCGCGATCATCACGTCGGCGTAGCCG
>CAZODX010000068.1:6002-6874 GCA_964578715.1 uncultured Thermotogae bacterium
GAATGGCATCGGCTGCCAGCCCTAGGGCATGATTGGAGCTGGCACACGCGGAGACCGTCCCGTAATTGGGCCCGCGCAGCCCCCACTCAATCGAGATCTCCCCGGCAACGGCGTTGGGCATAAACATAGGGATGAAGAACGGGCTGACTCTACCGGGCCCCCGCTGCAAGAACGTATCATAATTCTCTGTGAGCGCCTCGATGTTGCCAATCCCTGTCCCGATGACGACCCCAATACGAGTGCGATCTTCTTGAGCAAGATCGAGGCGGCTGTCTTCCAGAGCGAGCTTGGTAGCGGCCAGGGCCAACTGAGAAGCTCGTCCTAGACGCCGTGCCCGCTTTTTGTCCATAAACTGCAACGGATCGAACTCCCGAATGTACGCGCCAATTTTAACGGGGATATCCCTAAGATCAATGATGTCATCTACGCGAGTGACGCCGCTTTTCCCTGTGGCTATCCCATCCCAAAAGGCCTCTTTGCCAATACCGATGGGCGTGATAGCCCCAATCCCTGTGATCACAACACGCTTCGACGCGCTCATAAACCCTGTTATCATAGCTTATTTTCTTTTGGTGAGCAAGGTTCTTGCCCCTACGACGACGATCTGCTAAGATTATTTTCGTTCATCCTTGCTTTTCCATGATGAGGAGGAACTATTGGCATGGAACTGCCGAAGGCCTACGACCCCAAGGAAGCCGAGGAGAAATGGTACGCCTTCTGGGAGTCGCATCATTATTTTGATGGCAACGTGAATAAGAACAAAAAGCCCTTTGCTATAGTCATTCCGCCGCCCAACGTCACCGGCGGACTGCACATGGGCCACGCCCTCAATAACACCCTTCAAGATATTGTCATTCGCTATAAGCGCATGG
>CAZODX010000069.1:0-6835 GCA_964578715.1 uncultured Thermotogae bacterium
GGGCGGCTCTGCGTCGTCTGGGAGGGCTGGGACGACTTCGGCGGCGATATTTTTTTTCGCTCCTCCGACGACGGCGCCCAAACCTGGCTGAGCGCCCCCGTCAAAGTCGCCGAGACTGAGACGGCTTCAGGTCAGCACGAACTCCAAGGCGAGTGGGACGGCAACGTCGACGTCTTCGTAGACGCCCAGAAGACCGTCTACGTCGCGTGGTTTGAAGAATTTTCCAAGCTCGTCTGGGCCAAGTCGCAAGACGGCCAGGCGTTCTCGCAGTTCCAGACGCTCTTGGAGACATTCGATTTCCTGCGCTGGCCGCACTGGGCTCACGGGCCGGACGGGACGCTCTATCTCGCGTACACGCTTGCCGTCAGCACCGACGACGCCGACGTCTACTTCTTCAAGACGAGCGACGGCGGCACAACATGGGAAGGCCCCACTCAAGTCACCAACAACCCCGGATTTTCCGACGCTCCCGAATGGGCGTTTCTCAACAACACTATCTACAACGTCAACGACGACACTGAGCAAGCAGATCCTGACAGCGCTGACATTATGCTCACCGTCTCGCCCGATGGCGGCGCTACGTGGAACCCCAGCGTCGTCATCGCCAAAGACGGGGCTTTTCCGTCTATCACTACAGACGGAAAGAATCTTTACGTAAGCTTCTCCAGCATCGTTGGGGACGAACAGACGGGCTTTGTCTGCTCCACGGACGGCGGCCAGACGTGGCAGCGCGACGACATCCCCGACTCCGGGCCGAACTTCGTCTTTTTAGGGTTGCGCGGCCCAGGGATTGACGCTTCCGAGACGGCCATCGCTGTAGACGCTCAAGGCAACGTCTACGTCGCCTGGGCGCGCGGCAGCCGCGAGCTGGGACAATCGCAAATTATGCTTGCTAAGCGCAAAGGATGCTAAGACTTCTCTTTCGACTCCTCCCTTGTAGGGGCAGGCCGATGTGTGTCCGCCCAGGGCGAACACACGGGTTCGCCCCTACAAGGGAAGGGGATCAGGTTATCTCCAACTCTGCAAGCTGCTGCTCACGGTAGGCTCTGTCTAAAGCACTGATGAGCTCGTCCAGCTCGCCCTCGAGAATGCGATCTAATTGGTAGAGCGTCAGATCAATCCGATGATCCGTCACGCGGTTTTGCGGGAAGTTATACGTTCTGATCTTCTCGCTGCGTGCGGCGGTGCCGATCTGAATCCGCCGTTGGTGGGTGATCTCTTGCTTTTTCTCGGATTCGTACTTCTCTTGAAGCCGAGCACGCAAGAGCTTCATCGCTTTCTCTTTGTTCTTGTGCTGGCTGCGTTCTTCTTGGCAGGTCACGACGATCCCCGTAGGCTTGTGAATTAAGCGCACGGCTGTGGCGACCTTGTTGACGTTTTGGCCGCCGGGGCCGCCGGCGCGAAACGCCTCGAATTCTATATCTTCGTCGCGAATCTGAATCTGAACGTTTTCGACTTCAGGGAGCACCGCGACCGTGGCCGTGCTCGTGTGAATCCGTCCTGACGCTTCGGTCTCCGGGACGCGCTGGACGCGATGGACGCCGCTTTCGAACTTAAACTTCCCAAATGCCCCCGGCCCGCTGACCTCAAAGACGATCAGCTTGAACCCGCCCAAATCTGTCGGATGGGAGTCGAGCACCTCGATGCGCAGATTGTGCGCGTCGGCAAATTTCTTATACATTCGAAAGAGATCAGCCGCGAAGAGCGCCGACTCCTCCCCGCCGGCCCCGGCGCGAATCTCTATAATCGCGTTGCCGTCATCGCGTGGATCTTCAGGGACGAGCAGGAGCCGTGCTTCGTCTAATAGTTTGGCGCGCTCGGCCTCAGCGCGCTCCAGCTCTTCTTTCGCAAGAGCGCGCAGATCCCCGTCGCTCTCCAAAAGTTCCCGCGCTTCGGCTATAGACTTCTCTAAGCCCTGCAGACGCTCATACAGCTCGACGGGGCGCTTCAGTCGCGCATACTCCTGCGACAGCTTTATATAATCAGAGCTATTCACAATCTCCGGCTGGCTGAGCTGATGCTCCAGCTCATAGTATTTTTTATGTAGCTCGGCCAGACGATCCAAGAGCTTACTCATATTTTTACTTTAAGCCACCGGCTGCCAAAACGCAAGTCCTTGCGCCAATACAGCGTTTGTCTATACAATAGGGCACAATGGGTGCCGACGCTAGAGAGAGCGACTTCCTCGTCATCGGCGCGGGGCTGGCGGGACTCTACGCAGCTCTGCGAGCAGCCGAGCACGGGCACGTCTGCCTGCTCACCAAGACGAGCATCTCCGAGACGAATTCGGCGTGGGCCCAAGGGGGTATCGCAGCTGCCGTTGATGAGAACGACTCCCCACAGCTCCATCGCGAAGACACTCTCACAGCGGGGCGTGGGTTGTGCGACGAGCGCGCTGTGGACGTTCTCGTGCGCGAGGGGCCGCAGTGCATCAAAGAATTAGAGCGCCTGGGGGTTGCGTTTGACAAGACGCCCTCAGGCTACGAGTTGGGGCGTGAGGGCGGCCACAGCCGCCGCCGCATCGTCCACGCCGGGGGCAGCTCGACGGGACAACGAGTCGTCGCTCGACTGTCTGAACTTATTGTGAAAAATCCCAATATCACGCTGATCGAGCACACACCCGTTATTGAGCTGTTGACCGCGGACGGGATGTGCGTCGGTGCAAAAGTCGTGCGCGAGAGCACCGAACAGATCGTGCTCGCCCGCGCGACGATCTTAGCCACGGGCGGGGCGGCGGCGCTCTATCTGCGCACGACCAATCCTCCCGGCGCTACCGGCGAGGGGATTGCGCTTGCGTATCTTGCCGGGGCAGAGCTTGCAGATTTGGAGTTTATTCAGTTTCATCCGACGGCGCTGGCTGTCCCCGGTGCGCGCAGCTTCCTCATCAGCGAGGCCGTCCGCGGGGAAGGGGCGTATCTGCTCAACGCTCAAGGCGAACGATTTATGCCCAAATACGACGAGCGCGCCGAGCTGGCCCCGCGCGATGTCGTCGCCCGCGCGATCTGGGAAGAGATGCGCAAATCCAAGACAGATCACGTCTTTTTGAGCTTGCGCCATCTTGATCCAAAGGGGGTGCGCTCGCGCTTCGCTAATATTTACGAGACGTGTCTCCAGTACGGGCTTGATTTGACGCGCGATCTCATTCCCGTGGCGCCGGCGGCGCATTACACTATTGGCGGCGTGCGGACAGATCTGTGGGCCGAGACGACCGTAAAAAATCTCTTTGCTATCGGGGAGGTCTCGTGCACCGGGGTGCACGGGGCCAATCGTTTGGCGAGCAATTCGCTCTTGGAGTGTTTAGTCTTTGCGCGGCGGGCCGTGGAAGCTGCCGTGCGAGGGGACCTAACCCCCTTAGCCTCCTTCCCTAAAGGGAAGAGAGAGAGTTCCCCTCTCCCTTTAGGTAAGGAGTTTCCTCTCTCTGCCATAAAACAGCTTATGACCGAGCACGTCGGCTTGGTGCGCCACCGCACCGGATTAGAATATGCTATCCAAGAGCTAAGCCGCATCGAATCTGAAAGCGTGGGCTTGGTGCGCTCTCAAGCCCTGGTCGCTCGCTTGATCGCCCAGAGCGCACTCTTGCGCACCGAGACCCGCGGCGTCCACGTCCGCTCGGATTTCCCCAACGAAGACCCCAGTTGGCAAGCCCATATCATCGTGCACAAAGACCGGCCGGTGCGCTTGGAAAAATATCTGCAGAAAGAATCGCTATGAGCGATCTGAATACGTTTGCGCTGCGCGAGCTCATCGAGAGGGCCTTGCGCGAGGATATCGGCTCCGGAGACGTGACGACCGAAGCGATCTACGATCCCGATCAGATGGGCCGGGCCGTCATTCGCACCAAAGAGCCGTGCGTCGTCGCCGGGGTGCCCGTCGCGCAGATGGTCTTTGAGACCCTCGACGCTCAGATACGGTTTACGCCGCACGTGCGCGACGGCGAGACGCTCCACGCCGGGCAAACTATTGCCGAGCTTGAGGGGCGACTGCGCGCGATCTTGATGGGCGAGCGCACTGCACTGAATATCTTGCAGAGACTGAGCGGGATCGCCACGCTCACGGCGCGCTACGTCGAAGCTGTCCAAGATTTTCCTGTCAAAATCTTAGACACACGCAAGACCGCGCCGGGCTTGAGAATTTTAGATAAATACGCCGTCCGGGTGGGCGGCGGGCAGAATCACAGAATTGGGCTGTACGACGGCGTGCTCATCAAGACCAATCACATCCGCGCTGCTGGGGGTGTTACGAAAGCCGTCGAGCGCGCGCGGCGCCATGCCCCCACGACGCTCAAGATCGAAGTCGAAGTCCAAAATCTTGCAGAGCTTCACGAAGCATTGGAAGCCGGAGCGGATATAATTATGCTGGACAATATGTCGCTCGAAGAGATGCGCGAAGCTGTGAAGACCGCGCGGAGGCGTGCGCTCCTCGAGGCCTCTGGTGGCGTCACTCTAGAGAACGTGCGCGAGATCGCCGCGACGGGCGTAGATTATATCTCCGTCGGCGCGCTCACGCACTCGGTCAAAGCGATAGACATACACTTGGAGGTGCTTGCGCCATGACCGTCGTCGAGCATTTAGAGATCGCTCAAGAAATTAAGAGACTCAAAGCCGAGAAGAACGCCGTGATCTTGGCACATAACTATCAGCTTCCCGAGGTGCAAGATATTGCTGACTTTATCGGGGATTCGCTGGGGTTATCCCAAGCCGCGGCCAAGACCGATG
The DNA here is from genome assembly GCA_964578715.1 of uncultured Thermotogae bacterium. Classification (GTDB taxonomy): domain Bacteria; phylum Bipolaricaulota; class Bipolaricaulia; order RBG-16-55-9; family DRXL01; genus JANXCC01. The sequence goes on from CAZODX010000069.1 coordinate 4,716, forward strand.
CAGATATCATCGTCTTCTGCGGCGTGCACTTTATGGCCGAGACGGCTTCGATCATCTGCCCGGAGAAAAGAGTTCTGTTGCCCGATCTGGAAGCGGGCTGCTCGCTCGCCGCGACGATCAACGCTGAGCAGCTTCGCGCTTGGAAGGCCGAGCATCCCAACGCTGTTGTCGTCTCGTATGTGAACACAACTGCCGAAGTGAAGGCCGAGTCAGATTACTGCTGTACGTCGACAAACGCGCTCAAAGTGATTCAAGCGATCCCACCGGACAGAGAGATTCTCTTCTTGCCCGATATGTTTCTTGGTGCTTACATTCAGAGAGTAACAGGGCGCACGATGCTCATCTGGCCTGGAGAGTGCCATGTGCACGCCGGGATTCGCCCTAGAGACATCGACGCGATGCGCGCGGCGCACCCCGAAGCCGAGATGCTCGTGCACCCCGAATGCGGGTGCTCGTCGTCGTGCATGTACTATCAGGCGACAGGGGATTTGAAGGGCGAGGTGCATATTCTCTCGACAGAGGGCATGGTCAAGCACGCGCGCCAGAGCCCCGCGCGCGAATTTGTCGTCGCCACAGAAGTTGGGATCTTGCACAGGTTGCGCAAAGAAGCCCCAGGGAAGGCGTTTTATCCCGTCAACGAGCGCGCGATCTGCGAATATATGAAGAAGATCACGCTCGAGAAGGTGCTGAGATCGCTGCGGGAAGAGATCTATGAGATTCGCGTGCCGGAGCCAACGGCGAGCAAAGCCCGACGAGCGATTGAGCGAATGCTGGCGATCTTGTGAGGCTGCTTCACTTGGGCGTTGGCATCTTAGGGAGTTCGGATCTCGCCCCTGCGCTTGATGATATAGCCCACCACAGCAAGATACGCAAGACCTATGACAACCCGCATCCAGGAATGGAGGGGGTTAGGATCACCAAAAAGCTCGTTCATGAAGCACATGGGAAGTGCATACGCTGATGCTATGATCCCAGTTAGCCATAAGAAGATCTTTGCCTTACGGGGGTATCGGGTCACAGATTGTGGGAAATTCATCACACTGTCAAACCATTGAAAGATCAAGAGTAGCGCAAGCCCGAAATAGAGCCATATCTCTACTTCTCTTGCAATCATCTCTCTCATGGCTTCGTCCACAGCGATCACCGTTTTGTTTATAGCACTTCACGATCTTATTGTCAAGAGTGCGTTGAGAAAGCCCTGGCTTTGCTCTACAATGGGCTCGCTATGAAGCGCGTCTTGGTCGGGATGAGCGGCGGCGTGGACAGCTCCGTCGCAGCGCTATTGCTGAAAGAACAGGGCTACGAAGTCATCGGCGTCACGCTCAATCTCTGGTCCTACGAAGATCGCCAAGAGCCGTACAACGAGTGCTGCTCCCTCGAAGTGCGCACCGTGGCACAGCAATTGGGGATCGAGCATCACTTCGTGGACGCGGGCAGAGAATTCAAAGAGCGCGTCGTGGACGTCTTTCTCACAGAGCACGCCCTGGGGCGCACCCCCAGCCCCTGCGGGCGCTGCAATCGCTTGGTGCGCTTCCCCATCTTGTTAGAGCTTGCCGAGCGCTTCGGCTGCGAGTATCTCGCGACGGGCCACCACGCCCGCATCGCCGTCGAAGACGGTATTTATTATCTCTTGACGAGCAGAGACCCCGTCAAAGATCAGTCATACTTTCTCTACGGGCTGACGCAAAGTCAGCTTAAGAGAATTCTCTTTCCCGTGGGGGATCTCCTCAAGAGCGAGGTCTGGCAGATCGCCAAAGCCCATAATTTAGTGGCAGCGCGCAAACCCGAGAGCATGGACTTGTGCTTCATCCCCCGGGGTGATTACCGTGCGTATCTGCGAGAGAAGCTCGACGGCGCTCTGGTAAAGCCGGGCGAGATCGTAGACACTTCCGGGCGCGTCGTAGGGCGCCACGAAGGGCTTGCGTTTTACACGATCGGGCAGCGTCATGGTTTGGGAGTCGCGCTGGGGCAGCGCGTCTACGTCGTGGGCTTCGATTACGAACAGAACAGATTGATCGTGGGAGACGAAGGCGCGCTCTTCTCTGAAGGGCTGATCGCGACCGATGTCAATTTTGTCTACCCGTTGGACCTAACCCCCCAGTCCCCTCCCTCTTTAGGGG
>CAZODX010000070.1:0-2487 GCA_964578715.1 uncultured Thermotogae bacterium
TGGGAGCAATACCCTGAGGCGATGTCGCGGGCGCTCGCGGAGCATAACGCGCTGCTGCGGCGCGTCATCGAAGCGCATCGGGGGTATATCTTTAAGCTCTGGGGCGACGCCGTCTACGCAGCGTTTGCTCGAGCCCCCGATGCCCTCAATGCTGCCATAGAAGCCCAAAAAGAGCTCTCACGACGCTCCTGGGGTGAGCTCGGCTCGCTGCGGGTGCGCATGGCGCTGCACACCGGGGTCGCCGAGGTGCGCGACGGGGACTATTTCGGCCCGACGCTCAATCGTTGTGCCCGGTTGCTCAGCGCTGCTCACGGCGGGCAGATTCTGCTTTCGGCAGCCACGGAAGAGCTCGTGCGCGACGCCCTCCCCAAAGACGTCTCGCTGCGCTCGCTGGGGCAGCATCGTCTGAAAGACCTCCAGCGCCCAGAACATATCTTTCAGGTCGTCCACCCCGAGCTGCTCTCGGAGTTCTCGTCGCTGCGCACCCTCAACGCCGTACCCAATAATCTCCCGATTCAGTTGACGAGCTTCATCGGGCGGGAGCGCGAAATGAAAGAAGTCAAAGAATTGCTCAAGCAGACCAGACTGCTCACGCTGACCGGCTCCGGCGGCTGTGGCAAGACCCGCTTGGCGCTGCAAGTCGCCGCTGATCTGCTCGAAGAGTATCCCGACGGCGTCTGGTTTGTGGAATTCACTGTGCTCACCGATCCGGCGCTCGTGCCCAGCACGGTGGCTGCAACGTTGGGGATCCACGAGGAGCCGGGACGCCCTGCGCTCCTCACCCTTGCGGAAGCCCTCAAACCCCGCACGCTCTTGCTGATCTTAGATAACTGCGAGCATCTTGTCGGAGCGTGCGCGCAGCTCGCGGAGACGCTCTTGCGTTCGTGCCCTCATCTTCGGATCTTGGCGACGAGCCGCGAGGCCCTGGGCATCGCTGGGGAGGTCACCTGGCGGGTGCCGTCGCTGTCGCTGCCCCAGCCCCATGAGCTCGCCCAGGCTGATTCTCTCATGAATCTCACTAAATACGAAGCGATCCGGCTCTTCATCGAGCGCGCCGAGGCCGCATCCCCAGAGTTCAAAGTCACGCCGCACAGTATCAAAGATATTGTGCAGATCTGCCAGCGGCTCGACGGAATCCCCTTGGCGATTGAGTTAGCCGCTGCTCGCGTGAAAGCCCTCTCCGTCGAACAGATTGCAGCACGGCTCGATGATCGCTTTCGCCTGTTGACAGGGGGAAGCCGCACTGCTCTGCCCAGACAGCAGACCCTGCGCGCCATGATGGACTGGAGCTATGAACTGCTCAATGAGCGCGAGCGCACGCTCTTCCGGAGGCTTTCGGCGTTCGCCGGTGGGTTTACTCTCGAAGCCGCCGAGGCCGTCTGCGCCGATGAGCAGATCCCCTCCTATGAGATCATAGATCTCTTGACGAACTTGGTGAGCAAATCGCTCGTGGTCTTCGAGGAGCATGACGAAGAGGCACGGTACAGACTGCTCGAGACAGTCAGACAGTACGCGCGCGATAAGCTCTTAGAAACAGGGGAAGCCGCGCGGGTGCGCGACCGCCATCGCGATTGGTTTCTGGCGTTCGCCGAGCGCGCGGAGAGCGCCCTGCAAGGCCCAGACCAAGCCCTGTGGCTCAAGCGCCTCGAGACCGAACACGATAATCTTCGCGCGGCGTTGGAATGGTCGAGCGCCGATCCGGAGACGGGGTTGCGCTTGGCAAGCGCGCTCTGGCTCTTCTGGTACTTGCGCGGGTATGTCAGTGAAGGGCGCGAATGGCTCAAGCATTTTATCACCAAGGCTGCACACGCGCCCGCCGCCCTGCGCGCCAAGGCGCTCTACGGCGCGAGTATGCTCGCGCGCGCCCAAGACGACTACGCCCACGCCATAAGACTCTTAGAGGAGAGCCTCGCGCTCTATCGTGCGGCCAAGGACACGCGCGGCGTGGCGTTGGCCCTGGGCAATCTGGGGATCATCGCGTTTGCACGCGGGGACTACGCCCGCGCGACCCGCCTCCACGAAGAGAGCTTAGAGCACTTTCGCGCGTTGGGGGACAGAGTGGGGATGGCCTCAGCGTTGAGCGAGCTGGGCAACGTCGCGATGTATCAGGGCGATCTTGCGCGAGCTGAGCAGCTTTTAGAAGAGGGCTTAGGGCTCTCGCGGGCGGCTCAGGACGATCAAGGGATTGCGCTGGCGTTGCGACGTCTAGGAGCAGTGCTCTTCCAGAAGGGCGAGCGCGCCCGCGCGAAAGCTTTACTCCAAGAGAGTTTGGAGCTCTATCGCGAGCTGGGCGCGGTGCCGGGGTTGGCATCGGTGCTCAACTCGTTGGGGATGATCGCGCTCAGCGAGGGGGACGCACAACGAGCGGGCACGCTGCTGCGCGAGAGTCTTAGAAAATATCGTGATGTGGGGGACAAGTGGCACATCGCGCTCTGTTTGGATCGGCTGGCGCGGGTGGCCGCAGCCCACGGAGACTGGGAACGAGCC
>CAZODX010000070.1:2497-6721 GCA_964578715.1 uncultured Thermotogae bacterium
GCACGGCTGCTGGGCGCTGAAGAAGCGTTGCGCGAAGCGATCGGCGCACCGTTGCCGCCATCGGAGCGCGACGGACGCGAGCAAACCCTTAAAGATGCCCATGAACACCTTGGGGAAGAGCTCTTTGCAGCAGCGTGGGCCGATGGCTACGCGATGAAACTCGACCATGCGATCGCCTATGCGCTCTCGGGGGAAACGACCGGGGCAGGAGGAGACCCTGCCCCGACACTCACGGCTCTCACTTAGTAGCGACGAGACGGTCCGCGTCCACTGGTGCCGCCGCGCGGGCTGCGCTTGCGTGCGCACTCACGGCAGTAGACCGGCCGGTCGGAGCTGGGCTGGAACGGCAGCTCCGTGATGGCCACGCCGCAGCTGGCGCACTTTAGCCCCAGATGGGAGACATCGTGCATCTTCCGCTGTCCAAAGGCCATAGGGCTTCACCCCCCTCAGACAAGAGATATGGGGGGCGAAACGGGCTTGCGGCCTTGGTTGTGCCGGGAGAGTCTTCATTTCGTCCCTCAAACGCAACAATAGCAGATTCTCTGCAGGCGCGCAACCGCTGCACTTAGAGCCGGCGCCAGCGCATCCAGAGCCAGCCCGCTGTAAAGATCCCAAGCCCGTCCACAAGCCAGTCAAGAAGGTCTGCCGTGCGCCCCGGAACCCATATTTGGTGAATCTCATCAGAAAGCCCGTAGAGCCAGCATAATACAAGCACTCCCCAAAGCCGGCGGCGCGTGGGAGGGGAGAACGCCTGCAGCCCCAAGAGAGCGAGCAAGCCATACTCAAAAAAGTGATAGGCTCTATCGGCGCCGGGCAGTTCAATGAACGGCACCCCCGGAGGGAGAGGGCTGTCGGAGAGCCAGAAGATCACCCCGGCGTAGCCGAGAAATAAGACCCACCACAAGGCGCGAACGCTCATTTCTGCAGGGCCTTGGCAAGCTCGCTCTGCACCAGCGCCGTGATCCCGGTGGGATCGAGCGAGAGCGTCTGCGTGCTGTCGTCGTAGGCCAGCAGCTCCGCGTAGCGTCCCCACGTCACGACGATGTCGAGCTGGCGCTCCGCTTCATCATGGTGAAACTTTGACTCTAATGCCGCGAGCACGACGTCACGCGGCACTTGATGGTGCTCCGCAGCCCACAGCATCTCCAGCAGCCAACTGAAGAGGGGGAGCCTGCGAATCCGACTGCTGAAGATCTCCTTGCGCGCTTGAATGCTCGCCTCAGCGAACGCTTGTCCCAGCGGCGTCAGCGCGATATCCCCGTGCGCCACCGTGACAAATCCCAGGAGCTCTGCCGCGTCTGTGAGAGAGAGCAGCGCATCGGAACTAAGAGCAAGCTCCTCGGGAAGCCGATAGAGATCGGCACGGGATTGGGGCATCTCCGCGAGGTGTTCGAGCAGGCTCGCGAGCTTGTTCAAGCTGATATCGGGGAGGGGGCGCGGACGCCCCGGCTCGCTCAAAGACGCCCCGATCTCCACAGGTTCCGGCTGCGTCTGCCCCGCAAGAATCGCATAGACGCGGTCCACAGTTTCAATAAACGGCGCCGCCTTGCGTGACCGTGGGTAGGGGAGCTCTACGCGAAGATCGGCGATGATCCGTCCGGGGTCCTTGTCCATCACCACAATGCGATCTGCCAGAAACACAGCTTCTTCGATGTTGTGCGTGACCATCAAGATAGCGCGGGTGGGAATCTGGCCGCGCGTCCACAGCTCCAAGAGTTCGCCGCGGAGGGCTTCGGCGCTGAGCACATCTAAAGCAGAGAACGGCTCATCGAGACAGAGCAGCTCCGGCTCGACGGCCATAGCCCGCGCAAACCCGACCTTCTGGCGCATCCCTCCAGACAGCTCTCTGGGATACGCGTTCTCGAACCCGTCCAACCCCACCCGATCGAGCAGCTCGATAGCGCGTTGCGCGCAGAGTCGCGGGGGCACCCCGCGCGCTTTCAGCGCGACTTCTACGTTCTCTTGCACGGTCAGCCACGGGAAGAGCGCAAACGTCTGAAAGACGATGGTCGCATGGGGGTTGACCCCATCCAGCGCCATCCCGCGATAGAGCACCTCGCCGTGCGTCGGGCGCTGCAGCCCCGTGATAATGCGCAACAGCGTGCTCTTGCCACACCCCGACGGTCCCACCAGCGTCACAAATTCCCCTTCATAGATCGTAAGATTAATATCGTCAATAGCTGTGAACTGCCGCGGGGGTGTCCCGTAGACTTGCGTGACGTGGCGCAGCTCCAGCAAGGGCGCAGCCATAGCTCACTCCAAACGATACTGTTCTTCAGCAAGACGATAGAGTCGTCGCCACAAGAGCCGATTGATCAAGACGACCGCCCCCACCATGCTCAGCGTCGCCGCAAGCAACAAGGGGTAATCCCCTGAAGCCGTCGCCTGAGCGATCATCGCACCGATCCCTATTGTATGCACAGTGCGCTCTCCAAATCCGATGTACTCCGCGACGATGCTGGCGTTCCAGGCGCCGCCGCTGGCCGTAATCGCCCCGGTGATAATATACGGAAAAAGCGCGGGCAAGACCAAGGCCCGCCAGCGCTCCCACCGGCTCAGATGTAGGAGCACCGCTGTATATTTGAGATCTTGCGGGATCGCGGCCGCCCCGGCGATCACGTTAAAGAGCAGATACCATTGGGTGCCCATGAGCATTAACACTATAGCGGCAATGTCCAGCCCGCCAGGCAGCCCAAGGAAGATCAGAGCCAAGACGGGAAAGAACGCCGTAGCCGGCACGGACGCCGCGATCTGCACCACGGGCTGAAGATACGCGGCCCAGCGCGGGTTCATCCCGATGAGCACCCCCAGGGGCACTGTCCACGCTAGGGCAATCGCTAACGCGGCGCTCACCCGCAGCAGCGTTGCTCCCAGCCCCAGCGCGATCATGCCCCACTGCTCGAAGGGCAGACGGATCAGCATCTCCGCGGCCCGCCATGCCCCAACGAGCAAGCCCATCCCAAAGAGCCCCCACAATATCTTCCCTGACCATGAACTCTCACGGGAAGCACGGGGCTCATAAGGAGCTACGCGCCCAAACAGCGCATCGAGGCGCGCACTGATGGTCTTCCACAAGAGTCCGCTCAGCCAGCGCAGGAGCCGCGAGCTGCGCAGGGCTTCATAAAACCATGAACGCGGAGGACGCTCGCCCTCGACCATCTCCAGCTTAAAGCGATCAGCCCACGCCAGCAGCGGCCGCCACACCAACTGATCGAAGAGCACGATCACCAAGATCAGCGTGCCGATACCCCAGAGAAGCGCGCGTGGGTTCGCTTGAGCCACAGCTTGCTGAATGTACGACCCCAAGCCGGGGAGACGAAAATCGCGCTCCCCAACAGTGAACGTCTCTGCAGCCATCAGAAAGAACCAGCCACCAGCCCAGCTCATCATGCTGTTCCAGATCAAGCTCAGGGCAGCAAAGGGCAGCTCTAAGAACTTAAAGCGCAACCAACGGTTGAGGCCAAAGACCACGCTGGCCTCGCGCAACTCGGTGGGGATGGTCTTCAAGGACTGATACCATGCGAAAGTCAGATTCCACACCTGGCTGGTGAAGATGAGCACGATAGAAGCGAGCTCCGCGGCAGCTCGCGTGGGCAGGATGGCGCTGAAGCTCAGCAAGACCACAGGCAGAAACGAGAGAATGGGGACGCTCTGGAGCACATCAAGCAACGGCAAGAGAATCTGTTCGGCGCGGCGGCTGCGCGCCGCTGCTGATCCGTAGGTGAACGTAAAGAGCAGCGAAAGCCCATACGCGGCGATGACTCGGCCTACTGAGAGCAGCGCATACCACGGTAAGGCCGTCGGGGCAAGAGAGATCTCCGGGCCTTCGATGACCGATGGGGCTCTGAACGCCAGCCGCACCCCACTATAGATGAGCACTGCAAGAAGCACAAGAACAACAAGATCCCCCCAACTGAAGAGATCTCGTGTGGGCTGCTCCAGCTTAAACAGCGGCGCAAGTCTTCTCATGAACTTGATATTACTGCAGCTGAGGGGGAAGGAGCAAAAAACAGTTCAGAGCTCAATAGCTCGAACTGCTCAACTGGGAACTGTCAAACTGGAAACTGTTCTGTCGGAGAGGCGGGATTTGAACCCGCGACCTCACGGTCCCGAACCGTGCGCGCTAAACCAGGCTGCGCCACTCTCCGGGTGCTGCGTGCTCAAATTATATCGAGATTGCGGAGATTTGCAATTGTGGACCCAACCCCCCAAAGCCCCCTTCCC
>CAZODX010000071.1:0-3242 GCA_964578715.1 uncultured Thermotogae bacterium
GGCCACGCCCTCAATAACACCCTTCAAGATATTGTCATTCGCTATAAGCGCATGGACGGCTACGAAACATGCTGGTTTCCCGGCACCGACCATGCGAGCATCGCCGTCCACGTGCTGATCGAAAGAGGGCTGGCCAAGCGCGAGCTCGACGATTTACTGAGAGAGATCGGCTACCCCGTCCCCTCCGACAAGCGCCCGCTGACGCGCTATGATCTGGGGCGCGAGTACTTTGTGAAGCTGGGCTGGGCCTGGAAGAATCGCTACGGCTCACGGATTCGCGAACAGCTGCGCGCCTTAGGGTGCTCCTGCGATTGGCGCCGCGAAAGTTTTACACTCGATGAAGCGCGCTCGCGCGCGGTCGTTGAAGTCTTCGTGCGGCTCTACGAAGAGGGCTTCATCTATCGGGGAGATCGATTAATCAACTGGTGTCCGCGCTGCCAGACGGTGCTGTCGGACTTAGAAGTCGAGCGCGAAGAGATTGAGGGCCAGCTCTACTATATTCGCTATCCGTTGGCCGAGGGGAATGGCTTCATCACCGTGGCGACCACGCGCCCCGAAACGATGCTCGGCGATACGGGGGTCGCGGTCCATCCCGGCGATGGGCGCTACCAAGAGCTGATCGGGAAATTCGTGATCTTGCCCCTGCTCGAGCGCAAGATTCCCATTATCGCTGATGAAGCGGTGGACAAAGAGTTCGGCACCGGCGCGGTGAAGGTCACGCCGGGGCACGACCCAACGGACTTTGAGATCGGGCGGCGCCATGGCCTCAAAGTGATTAATATTTTCAAGACGGACGCGACGACCAATGAGAACGCCGGGCCCTACAAAGACCTCGATCGCTATGAAGCACGCCGGCGCGTTCTCGAAGATCTCAAAGCCCAAGGGCTGTTAGAACGCACCGAAAAACACATACACGCCGTGGGGCATTGTCAGCGATGTCACACGGTGATCGAGCCGTTGATCTCCACCCAATGGTTCGTGCGCATGAAGGAGCTGGCCGAGCCCGCGATCAAAGTGGTGGAGACCGGGGAGATTCAGTTTATCCCGGAGCGCTGGACCAAAGTCTATTTCGAGTGGATGCGCAACATTCGCGACTGGCCCATCTCGCGACAGCTCTGGTGGGGCCATCGCATTCCCGCGTGGCACTGCGCCGACTGCAAGGCGATTACTGTGGCGCGGCAAGCGCCGTCGGCCTGCTCCACGTGCGGCTCTGCAAATATAAAACAAGACGAAGACGTCTTGGACACATGGTTCAGCTCGGCGCTGTGGCCCTTCTCGGTGATGGGCTGGCCCGACGACACCCCCGAGCTGAAATATTTCTACCCAACGCAGCTGTTGAGCACCGGGCACGATATCATCTTCTTCTGGGTGGCGCGCATGATCATGATGGGGTTGCACTTTATGGGGAAGATCCCGTTTGAGCGCGTCTTCTTCCATCCCATCATTAAAGACGAGCGCGGCCAGAAGATGAGCAAATCGAAGGGGAACGTCATTGATCCCTTGGAGATGAAGGAGAAATACGGCATGGACGCGCTGCGGCTGACGCTGGCAGCCCTGTGCGCCCAGGGGAAAGAGATGCGCCTCTCTATCCATGACATCGAGGGCTATAAGAAATTCTTAAATAAGCTGTGGAACGCCGCGCGCTTCTCGCTCATGAATTTAGACTCCGCGTCAGCACAGGAGAGCGCGCATGAAGTGAAGGCCCTCGAAGACCGCTGGATTCTCTCGCGCTTGAATCGTACTATCACAGAGACGCGCACGAGCTTGGATCGCTACGAGTTCAATCAAGCCGCCAAGGGGGTATATGAGTTCGTCTGGCATGATTTTTGCGACTGGTATTTAGAGATGATCAAGCCGCGCCTGTATGGCTCGGACCCCGCAGCAAAAGCCCAAGCCCAGCGCGTGCTGCTGACTGTGCTCACGGATATTATAAAACTCTTGCACCCATTCATCCCGTTCATCACCGAAGAGATCTGGCAACGATTGCCCCAGAGGGAGTCCCCAAGCGTGATGATCGCTCCCTATCCTCAAGCCCATCCCCAATGGATAGACGAGCACGCGGAGCAGACGATGCAGAAGCTCCAGGCCCTCATCACGGCGATTCGCACGATTCGCTCCGAGATGAACGTGCCGCCACAAAAGAGAGCCAAGGTCTTCATCAAGGCCGAAGACCCATCAGTGCAGCGATTGGTGCACGAGTATATGATCTTTTTTCAGGAGTTGGCTCAGGCGAGCGAGGTAGTCGTCGGGTCGGAGCGCCCCAAGAATGCTCCGCGGATGGTTTTGGAGTGGGCCGAGGTCTTCGTCCCGCTGGAGGGGCTGCTCGATCTCACGCAAGAACACAAGCGCCTCCAGCAAGAGCTAAAGGAAGCCCGAGCAGGGCTGGAAGCGACACTGCGCAAGCTCGACAACCCCGAGTTCTTAGAGCGCGCCCCCGAGGAGATCATCGAGAAAGAGAAGCGCAAGGCGCAGGAGTTCAAAGAGAAAGTCGAGCGCCTGGAGCAGAATCTGAAGCTGTTGCAGGGCTCGTGAGCGCACAGTGGATCAGGCCATCGCGTATCTGAAGAGACTGCCCCATACGGAAGTCAAGCCCGGGCTTGAGCGCATTCGGGCATTACTCGAAGCTGTGGGCAATCCCCATCACGAGCTTCGTACGATACACATCGCGGGGACGAACGGCAAGGGTTCGGTCGCCGTGATGGTTGCGAGCGTTTTGCAGCGTGCGGGCTATCGCGTGGGGCTGTACACATCGCCCCATCTGATCAGCTACTGCGAGCGCATTCAGATAAACAATCTGCCGATCAGCGAGAGCGACTTTGCACAGCTTGCTGATGAACTGATGCCCATCGCCGACTCTATGAGCGATACGCCCACGCAGTTTGAGTTCTTGACGGCCATGGCGTTTCTGTATTTTGCGCGTCAGAAGATAGATATCGCCGTGATTGAAGTTGGGCTGGGCGGGCGGTTCGATGCGACTAATGTCGTAACGCCCCTGGTGAGCGTGCTCACGAACGTCGAACTGGACCATACGGATCTCTTGGGGAGCACGATAGAGCAGATCGCGTGGGAGAAATCCGGAATCGCAAAGAGAGACATACCGTTGGTGACGGGGGAGCGCAAGCCTGAAGCTTTAGGGGTGATCGAGCGCGAGTGTGCTGCTGTGGGAGCGCCGCTCATCCGTGTTCGCGAGCGAGCAAAGCGCACCGATTTCACCTGGGAGTATCAAGAGTTCAACCTAACCC
>CAZODX010000071.1:3252-5207 GCA_964578715.1 uncultured Thermotogae bacterium
GGGGGGGGGGGGCCGGGGAAGAGGTCTCTACGCCTGGCGCTCCTTGGCAGCTATCAGCAGGAGAATCTTAATATCGTCCTTGAAGCTCTCGAGGTGCTTCGGCAGTCGCTGGTGATTCCCCACGACGCGATACGCGAGGGGCTTGAGCAAGTCCGCTGGCCGGGGCGCTTTGAAGTCGTACAACACAAGCCCTATGTGATCGTGCTTGATGGAGCGCACAACCCTCATGCGATCCGGGCGCTCCGTGATGACCTGCGGCGCTATCGCGAAAAATACAGTATAAAGAAGAGCACGCTGCTCTTTGGCGTGCTCAAAGATAAAGATTATAAAACTATGGCCCAGACGCTCTTCCCGGAGTTTGAAGAGCTTATTCTTGTGAAGCCGGACTCGCCCCGTGCCCTCGACCCGGAGGTGCTGCGCCACTGGGCGCCACAGGGTAAGATATATCAAGACATAGCATCTGGGTTCGCAGCGGCGTGTGAAACTGAGCCAGAGCTGCTGTGTGTAACAGGGTCGCTCTATCTCATCGGTGCGGTGAAACGACTGCTATGAAGGACTTGCTCCCGCGGACGATCACGGCGATCGTTGCTATTGCTATTGTCGTGTCGGCTTTGGCGCTGGGGTGGGCGTGGCAGAGCATCTGGCCGGTGGCGTTGTTGGGGGCGTTTGTCGTGGGGGTTGCGTCGTGGGAGTATGTGCAGCTCTTGGAGCGCAACGGCATCGTGCTCAATCGCTTGTTTTTTGTGAGCTCTGCCGTGCTGGTGATGCTCGCCTATGGGACACCCGAAGCAGCCTTTGGCGATTTAGTGCTGTGGGCGGCGCTCGTCTTCCCGATTGCGCTCTATCTCTTCGACCCCGATGCCCTCAGAAAAATCTTAGCAACGATGGGCGGGATCGTTTATATCCCATATCTGCTGCACTTTTTCTATCCCCTCTATCGTGCCGGCGCGCTCTATGGGCTGTTGGCGCTCGTGCTTGTGTGGGGGTATGACATTGGGGCGTATCTGGCGGGCTCGGCGCTTGGGAAAAATTTGTTGGCCCCGATGATCAGTCCGCGCAAGAGCTGGGAGGGCGTGGCTGGGGGATTCGTGCTGGCGCTGGCCTTGGCGGCGATAGCGCCGATCTGGAAGGACTGGTGGGCCTCAACCCCCCATATGATCGCATTGGCGGGGATCACGAGCGCATTGACACAGTTGGGCGATCTGTTGGAGTCGCGCCTGAAGCGTCTGGCGCAAGTCAAAGACGCCGGCGGGCTAATGCCCGGCCACGGCGGGCTCTTAGACAGAATAGATGGGCTGCTCTTGGCAATCCCTGCGATCTATTTCTATTTTCGCTTTGTGCTCAAATGGGTCTGAAAACCAAATTTATCATAGCGTTTGTGGGGTTCACGGTGCTCTTTGCCGTGATCTTTGGGGGCATTGCGGCGTATCGCATGGCCTATGAGCTCGATGAACAATTTGTCGAGCGCGCCCAGGGGCTGGCCGAGCATATCGCTGCCGAAGCTGAGCGCACGATATCGTTGGCAAGCCCTCAGAACCTCTCGGTCATGCTAGAAGGGGTTGTGAGGGAGCATGTGCTCTACGCCCAGATCGTGCAGACCCGTGCCTTCGTTGGGGCCGAAGAAGTGCCCGTTCGGCCCTCTCTTGTCTTAGCCGAGAAGAAGCAGAGCGCTCTTCCGGAGCTTCCTCCAGAAGGAGCGAGGGAGCTGGAGCGGGGGCGTCTGTCTGACGGCACGCCCTATCTCGATCTGAAGCGTCCGTGGCGCCTCGGATATGTCCGACTTGGGGTCTCGCTGGAATATATCGCCGATGAAGTGCGCTTGGATCTGCTGATCGTCTCGAGCGTGAGCGCGGGGTTAGTGCTGTTGGGGACGCTCGTGGCGTTCTGGCTCTATCGCTCGATCTTGCAACCCTTGGAGCAGTTGGCTGCGTCGGGGCGCGCATTTGGCCAGGGGG
>CAZODX010000071.1:5217-6691 GCA_964578715.1 uncultured Thermotogae bacterium
GTCACGGTGCGCACCCATCAAGAGATCGAAGCGTTAGCGCGTGAGTTCAATCGCATGGCCGATTCTATCGTGCAGATGAAAGAGGAGCTCGAACGCTCCAGTAGAGCGAAATCAGAGTTCTTGACGATCATGGGGCACGAGCTGCGCACGCCCCTCAACGCCCTGTTGGGCCATGCGCAGCTGTTGGGAGAAGAGCTTGAGGGCACGCTGAACGCCGCGCAGCGCGAGCGTTTGGCCGCGCTCTTGCGTTCCGGAGAGCATCTCTTGGAACTGCTCGAGAGCGTGTTGAGATTCGCCAAGCTCGAGATGGGCCAGGAACGCCTGGTCCTCCAGCCCTGTGAGGTGAACGCTGTCATTGCAGAAGCGCTCAGCAGTGTCCAGGCCTTGGCAGTGCAGAAGGGGATCGAGCTGCGCTTTCAGCCCGTCAGCCCTCTCATCATTCAGGCCGACCGCACGAAGCTCCGGCAGATTCTCATCAATCTCTTGACGAACGGGATCAAGTACACTGACCAAGGGGGTGTCACCGTCTGTGTGGAGCACGATGCTTCAGCGGTGCGCTTTGCGGTGCGCGACAGCGGGCGCGGGATTGCTCCGGAAGCCCAAGCGCGGCTCTTTGAGCCGTTCACGCAGTTGTCTCCCAGCGAGGGGCTGGGCTTGGGCTTAGCTATTGTCAAGCGCTACGTCGAGATGCACGGTGGGCGCGTCTGGGTGGAGAGCCAAGTGGGCCAGGGAAGCACTTTTTATTTTACGATCCCCTATGAAGATCTTAATCGCTGACGACGATGCCGACTCCCGTGAGATTCTTAAGACGTACTTTTCGGCCAAGGGGCACGAGATCGTACTTGCCGCCGACGGCGCGGAGGCGCTCAAGCAGTTTACAGACGAGCGCCCCGATCTGGTCTTATTAGATATCATGATGCCCAAGCTTGACGGCTGGGAGGTGCTGCACTATATTCGCGCAGCAGGGCGCACCCCGGTGTTGATGATCACGGCCAAGGATGCCACCGATGACATCGTGAAAGCACTCTCGGCTGGTGCAGACGATTATATCGTCAAGCCCTTGAAGCTGCGCGAAGTCGAGGCACGCATAACTGCGGTGATGCGGCGCGTGCAGCCGCCGGCGCACTGGCGCGTGGGCGACTTGGAGATCAACGACGCCGAGAAGCGCGTCCGGCTCGGGGGAAGAGAGATCGCGCTCTCGCCCAAAGAGTACGAGCTGTTAAAGCTCTTGGCGTCGCAGCCGGGGCGGGTCTTCTCCGACGAGGAGATCATTCGCCACGTCTGGCCCGAAGGAGGACTGGCGTCGGCAACAGATGTGAAACGCTATATCTATCTCCTGCGCCAGAAGATCGAAGCCGATCCCAAGAGTCCAAAGATAATTCTCACGGTGCCGGGCTTTGGGTACAAGCTCGCTCTCTGACTTTCACCGGATTTTCACGGGGATTTCAAAAGATTTTCTTGGCGCTGCTATCGC
>CAZODX010000072.1:0-2428 GCA_964578715.1 uncultured Thermotogae bacterium
CTATAATGCATCGAGGCCTTTTCTATTGGCAAGGAGTGAGACGATGCGTCCGGTGATCGGCCTGGCGTTGGGAGGGGGCGGGGCGCGCGGGTACGCCCATATCGGCGTCATCCGCACCCTGCTTTCTCATAATATCCCCATCGATGTCGTAGCCGGGACGTCGATGGGCGCGGTCATCGGGGGCGCGTATGCCTGCGGACTCGATCTCTATAAGATCGAGAAGATCTTAAGAAATCTCGATGTCAATAAACTCTTAGGGATCCCCGACACGACGCTGCGCGGCATCGAGAGTTTGGCGGGCAAGACCGCCTCAGAATATCTCTTCAAAAAAGCCGATTGGCGCATCCATGAGCCTGTAAGCTTAAAGCAGCTCTATACGTTCTTGCAGATCTTCACCGGGGAGCGCACCTTTGAGGACCTATCGGTCCCGCTGAGCGTGATCGCATGCGACATCGACACCGGTGAGGAGGTCGTGCTGCGTTCGGGGAAGCTCTATCGCGCGATTGCCGCGAGCATGGCCTTTCCGGGTGTCCACCCGCCGGTTTGCTGGGGGGGGCGCTTCCTCGTGGACGGCGGCTTGGTGAACAAGATCCCTGTGGATGCTGCCGTGGCCATGGGCGCAGAGATCGTCATTGCCGTAGACGTGGGCGCTCCGCTCAACCCCCACGTCATAACAAGCTTAGATGTGCTCATCCAATCGAATGCGATTACATCTCAAGAGCTGGTGCGCTTAAAATTGGAGCTGATGCGCCAGCGTCTTGGGGAGAAGCTCATCGTCATTCGGCCGCGAGTCGACCGCATCAAGATCTTGCAATTGCGCCAGCTTGACCTCCCTATTCAAGAGGGGGAGCGCGCGGCAGCAGAAAAACTCAGCCTGGTCAAAGAGACGATAGCCAAGTATTCTTCACCGGAGCCCACCCTGGAAAAGCAGCCTGCGGCATGATACAGTAGATCTCCCTATGGCTACAGAGAAGAACGTCGTCATTGTGGAGTCGCCGACCAAGGCGCATACGATTGAGAAATACCTTGGGCAGGAGTTTGCCGTGGTCTCGACCATGGGGCACATTCGTGATCTGCCCAAGCATCGCTTTGGAGTCGATATTACGAATGGCTTTGTGCCAACTTATGAGCCCTTGCCGGAGCGCAAGGACGCCCTCAAGAGATTGAAGAGTGCCGTGCAGAACGCCCGCGAAATCTATGTTGCGACCGACCCTGATCGCGAAGGGGAGGCGATCGCGTGGCACGTCAAAGAAGCGCTCAAGCTCAAAGATCTCAAGCGGATCGAGTTCCATGAGATCACCAAGGATGCGGTGCGCCGCGCCCTCGAACGCCCGCGCGATATCGACATGCAGCGCGTGGAAGCCCAGCAAGCTCGAAGGATCTTGGATCGCATCGTGGGCTATATGCTCAGCCCGTTGATTTCTCAAAAGATTCGCAGTCGGCTCTCGGCGGGGCGGGTGCAATCTGTCGCGGTGCGCTTGATCTGCGAGCGCGAGCGCGAGATTCAGAACTTCGTCCCCGAAGAGTATTGGTCTATCACCGCGACGTTGACGCCCCACGAAGAGCCCCATCTCTTTGAAGCAAAGCTGTTCAAGCGCGCCCCAAGCGACGAAAAGATTAAGATCGCCGATGGCCAGCAAGCACAAGAGATTCTCAAAGATCTTGAGGGCGCTCTCTGGCGTGTCCTCAAGGTCGAGGAGAAGGAGCAACGGCGCCATGCGCCGCCGCCGTTTACGACAAGCACCCTGCAGCAAGAAGCGGCAAAGAAGCTCGGGTTTTCCACAAAGAAGACGATGAACGTCGCCCAAGAGCTCTACGAAGGGGTAGAGCTTGGGGCAGAGGGCGCTACCGGGTTAATTACGTATATGCGCACGGATTCGACGCGCGTCGCTGAAGAAGCGCAGCAGGCTGCCCGTGAGTTCATCAGCGCCCAATACGGAAAGGAGTTCGTGCGGACGGGTGGGTACCGCGTCAGCAAGAGAGCCCATATTCAAGATGCTCACGAAGCGATCCGTCCCACCGATGTGCGGCGGCTCCCAGACGATCTCGCTCCCTACCTGACGCCCGATCAGCTCAAGCTCTATAGATTGATCTGGCAGCGCTTTGTGGCCAGTCAAATGGCCCCAGCGGTCTTCGACGTCGTCTCCGTCGATATCCAAGCCAAAGAGTATATCTTTCGCGCGACGGGATCGGTGTTGAAATTCCCAGGCTGGCTGGCAGTCTACGAAGAAGCTCAAGACGAGGACACTAAATCTGAAGACGCAGGGACTCAGGGCCAGTTGCCCCGCTTGCGCGAGCACCAGATATTAGACTTAATAAAGCTCACGCCGAAGCAGCACTTCACCGAGCCGCCGCCGCGCTACACCGAAGCGACGTTAGTGAAAGCGCTCGAAGAGAACGGGATCGGGCGCCCTAGCACCTACGCCCC
>CAZODX010000072.1:2438-6689 GCA_964578715.1 uncultured Thermotogae bacterium
CTCGTCAAGCATTTCCCGAAGATCGTCGACGTGGGGTTTACGGCGCTTATCGAAGAAGAGCTGGACAAGATCGAGGAAGGGAAGTTAGATCGGCTCACGGTGCTTCAGGAATTTTACAAAGAGTTTGCTGAAGCGTATGAGCGGGCCAAGCGCGAGATGGAGTCGCTCAAGCCCAAGCCCATCAAGACCGAAGAGATCTGTCCCGAATGCGGGAGCAAGCTCGTGATCCGCACAGGGCGCTACGGGCAGTTCTATTCGTGCTCGGCGTTTCCCAAGTGTCGCTATACGCGCCCGCTGGAGGAGCGCGCCAGACCCACAGAAGCCGCGGTGCCTTGCCCCAAGTGCGGTGGAAAGCTCATCAAGAGATACACGCGCAAGGGTAAGCGCAGCTTCTTCGGATGTGAAAACTATCCCAGCTGTGATTTTACGGTGGGCCAGATGCCGGTCAAGCCCTGCCCGTCATGCGCAGTAGGGATTCTCGTAGAAGGTCAAGAGGGGGAACTCGTCTGTAGCAACAGAGAGTGCGCGTACCGTGAGCCGCTCGCTGCTGCAGTGCCTAAGTAAGGCGGCGGGTCGGGCAAGGAAGGATAGATGGCGGTTGGCGCCTCTATTTTGTAGGGCCTCATCCCAATAGGGTACTCGTTGAATAGTATTAAGAAGAGAGGGGAACAGATCACTATGCACAGGTTCGCTCGCTTCGCAGTTGTTGGCGCGGTTCTTCTTGTAGCTCTGGGTCTTCCTAGTGCTTCGCAAGCCGTCTTTCAGATATTCAGCCCGCGAAGCACCATCTTCTCGATGGAGTTCAGTCCCGACGGAAAGCTCTTAGCAACAGGCCAAGGCAACGGTACGATCTTTCTGTGGGACTGGGCGACGGGGCAACCTGTCCGCGTCATCTCTGAGACGATGGGGACGGTCTTCGCGCTCTCGTTCAGCGCTGATGGGCAGAGACTGCTCACGGCCAATGGGGATGGCCAGATCGGCGCGGTGTGGGACGTCCAGACCGGAAAGCAATTACTCGCCCTTGAGGAGCACGTCGGCTGGGTGCACGCGGCGGCTTATAGCCCTGACGGGAAATTTTTAGTGACGGGTGCGGAGGACAAGACCGTGCGCGTCTGGGACGCTTCCGATGGGCGATTGCTGAGGGTCTTGACGGGCCATCGCAGCACGGTCTTCGCCTTAGCGATCAGTCCTGACAGTCGGATCATCGCTTCCGGCGGCGGAGACGGAGAGATCCGTCTGTGGGATGCTCAGACAGGGGCTCTGGTAGGGATCTTGCCGGTGCGCGTCGCGGCGGTCTTCTCTGTGCACTTTAGCCCTGATGGAAAGCTGCTTGCTTCGACGAGCGGCGATGGTGTCGTCCGTCTGTGGGACGTCGCTGAGAGAAGATTATTGACAGCCGTAGCGGGCCATCGTCACCGCACGCACGCGGTGCGTTTCTCTCCCGATGGCAAGCGTCTCGCTTCAGGGAGCATGGATTGGAAGGTCAAGCTCTGGGAAGTACCCACGCTCACAGAGTTGAAGACGTTCACGGAGCACGTCGAGTTTGTGCTGGCTGTGGCGTTCTCTCCTGATGGGAAGTTCTTAGCCAGCGGCGGCGGGGATTTCAACGTCATTGTGCGAGAGCTTCAAGACTGAGCCAAGGAACTTGTGTCCCTGAGCGGGGTGCCTAATTCCGACACCTTGTAAGACAGATTACCTCCCTGGGGGAGCTTCTGTGTGCGAGAATACAGAGGCGCGGAGGTGATCATGATGGTCCTGCGCAATCGCACACTGAAGCTGGGGTTACTGATGTTCCTCTACAGTCTGCCCGTTGTAGTCTTCTCGTTTGTGCTCTACTGGGCACGATGGTAAGGACTATCACGTTTAGCGCATCCCCCGCAGGCGCGGGTCTAAGATATCGCGCACCGCGTCACCTAAGAGATTCCACGCCAGCACAAAGAGCGTGATCGTCATCCCCGGAAAGACCCAGGTGTACCAATATTGCATCACGTCGCCGCCGGCAACCCCGACAATTCTGTTGCGCGCAAACGCGATCATCTGCCCCCAGTCGGCATAGTCTTCCCCTTGCCCCAGCCCCAGAAAGCTTAGTCCCGACAACCCTAACACAATCGAGCCGATATCTAATGACGCTAAGATCAAGACGGGATAGATCGAGTTGGGCAGGACGTGCCGCGAGATAATATGCCAATGGCTGGCGCCGAGCGCTTTGGCCCCGGAGACGAACTCGCGCTCGCGCACCGAGAGAATAATTCCCCGCACAAAGCGCGCATAGCCCGCCCACCCAAAAAGAATGTCCACCAAGACGATCTTATCGAGCCCCCGCCCCCAAATCGAAAGAATCACCAACGTCATCAAGAACGTCGGCAACGCCAAGACGAAATCGACCGTGCGCATCAACACCGAATCGACCCAGCCGCCAAAATATCCAGAAATCGAGCCAACGATTATCCCTATCAGAAGAGTAGCCCCGACGATGAGAATTCCCGCGATGAGCGCGGTGCGCGTCCCCCACACCAACCCGTACCAAATATCGTAGCGATTCTCGGTCGTCCCAAGGGGATGGAGCATCCTGCCGAACTCGTCTTTCAGTCTGGGCGGAAAAGTGTTCCACGCTTGCGGGTCTGGGGGCAACGGTGTCGCTCGGAAGCCATCACGCGGAATACGAAACGGCTCGCAGGGCAGCTCCTTCATAAACGGGCGGAGAATCCAATCGGGGACGATATAGTAAACAAACGACGGGCAGGGCTTGAGCGGCGGCGCCAGCCACGGTGCCGCCAGCGCCATAAAGAAGAAGATCGCCAAGAGCACAAGCCCCGTCAGCGAGAGCGGATTTTTCAGTAATCGCTTTAGCATAGCTAATCGTAGCGCACCCGCGGATCAATGAAGACGTAGAGAATGTCTACTAAGAGATTCGTCAAGACGATCAGTGACGTCCCGATGAGCGTGAACCCCAGCACCATCGGCACGTCAAATTGCAGCGTCGCATCTACAGAGAGCAAGCCCAGGCCCTTATAGTTAAAGACCGTCTCGGTGATCACAACCCCTGAGAGCATCAGGCCGATCACGGTAGGCACGGCGATGGTCGTGACGGGGATGAGCGCGTTGCGTAGGCCGTGCTTGAGAATGACGATTCTTTCGGTCAAGCCCTTGGCGCGCGCCGTGGTGATGTAGTCTTGGCGCAGAGTCTCGAGCATACTGGAGCGCGTGACTCTCTGGAGCCCGGCCCAGCTCAGATAGGAGAGCGTCAAGACGGGCAGCACCAAGTGTCTCAGCGCATCAACGAAGATATCCCAACGATTGTTGAGTATGGCGTCTATCGTATTGAGCCCGGTGTAGCGTGTGAACTGAGTGCTATCATAGACGATGCGCTCGGCCCAGAAGCTCAGCCGCCCCGGTGGGAACCACCCCAGCATCCCGTAAAAGAACATCAAGACGAAGATCCCAAAAACGAACGTGGGCAGCGAATACCCTGTGATCGAGAAGAAGCGCAAAGAGTGATCAAGGGGCTTATTGTGGTGGACTGCTGAGAGCACCCCAAGCCAAATAGCTACAAGCACAACAGGGAGCACGGCATAGAGCCCCAGCTCGAACGTTGCGGGCAGACGCTCGCGGATCGCTTCGAAGACGGGCTTCTGCGCCACTTTGGACCAGCCGAAGTTCCCTTGGAAGACTTGCTTGATCCAGCGAATGTACTGACTGATCGCGGGCTGGTCGAGCCCGTATTTCTCAATGAGTCTTTGGAGCTGTTCTTTGGTGAGCTTGCCCCCGAAGGCTTGCTCAGGGTTGACGTTGATAAAGAGCGCCACCCGTTGATATGGTCCCAGCGGCTCCAACAGCAGAAACGTCAAGAGCGTGATCGCGAACCAGAGCAAGGGCAGGAAGAGCAGCCGCCGAATGATAAAGCCGAGCATTTATGCGCTTATTCCTTCCATAAGTACCAATAATACGTGCCGACATAGGCCATGTTCCAGAAGAACCCCTTGACCCAGCTGCGCGTAAAGCGCTTAAAAACCCCCTGCTCGATGGGGATGAGCAGCGCGTGATCGTAGTTGAGCTGCTCGATCTGATAATAGAGTTCTTTGCGCTTGTCGGGGTTGAGCTCGCGGCGCGCTTGCAAGATCAGATCGTCGAGCTGCTTCTGAAGATTGGGCTCGATGTCCAAGAGGCGCCCAAAGTATCCAGTGCTCCCCAATAATGGGTACGCCCAGTTGTGCGGGTCGTGATAGTCCTGGCACCAGCCGCTGCTGTCGA
>CAZODX010000073.1:0-5985 GCA_964578715.1 uncultured Thermotogae bacterium
GCGCACCCGGCGTGGCCCAATGGCTAACGCCAAAATATCTCTCTGTTTCAGCGCAGCGATGAGCTTCTCAGCGGGCGTCTTGGCCAGCTCAAAGATCACAATATTGGTCTCGACGGGTTCTAAGCGCACTTCCGGGATCTCTTGGAGGGTCTCTGCGAGCAAGCGCGCGTGCTCGTGGTCTTCGGCAAGGCGCTCAATATGGTGCTCAAGCGCATAGAGTCCAGCCGCAGCGAGAATTCCAGCTTGGCGCATCCCGCCGCCGAGCATCTTGCGCACTCTACGGGCTTTCTCAATAAATTCTGCAGAGCCAACGAGCATCGAGCCCACCGGCGCTCCCAGCCCCTTGGAGAGACAGAACATCACCGAATCAAAGCCCGCCGTCAGCTCTTGCACCGAGCGCCCTGTCGCTATGGCTGCGTTGAAGATCCGCGCTCCGTCGAGATGGACGGCCAAGCCGCGCTCATGCGCCCTCTCTATGATCTCCCTGGCCCACTCTAGGGGATAGACGCCCCCGCCCTTAAAGTTATGGGTGTTTTCCAAACAGATCAAGCGCGTCTGGGCATAGTAATACACTCTTGGTCGGATAGCGCGCTCGATCTGCTCCCAGCGCAAAAATCCCCGTTCGCTGGGGATCGGGCGGGGGATCACCCCCGAAAACGCAGCCATCATGGCCATCTCTGAATTAAAAATATGCGACGCTTCTTCGAGGATCACTTCGTCCCCTGGTTGGGTGTGCACTTTGATGGCGATCTGATTGCCCATCGTCCCTGACGGGACGAAGAGCGCCGCTTCGCGCCCGAAGAGCTGAGCCGCACGCTCTTGGAGCTTATTGACTGTTGGGTCTTCGCCGAAGACGTCGTCGCCGACTTCAGCTTGGGCCATCGCGCGACGCATCGCGGGCGTGGGTTTGGTCACCGTGTCGCTACGGAGATCTATAATCTTTCGCATAAGAAGAGTGCAGGCTGGAGCCCCACAGATGGGCGCCCCAGCCCGCCTGTGAGTCCCTTACGGCTGCACGATGATCTTCCCCTTCATCCCCAACGCCTCGTGGGGGAGGCAGAAGTACTCGTACTCCCCAGGGACGGTGAACGTATACTCAAAAGACTGCCCCTGCTCTGTCAGAAGCCCTGAATCGAAAGCTTCTGCCCCTTGGGGGATCTTGTCGCGGTACGCTTGCGCCGAGTGCGTGCACGCCACGCCCTCCTCGCACTCGTTGACCCAGCGCACCGTATCGCCCACTTTGATCGTGAGCTCTGCCGGGTCGAAGAAGTTCTTTCCGTCTTTGGTGGTCACCATCTTGACGATGTGGAGCTGCCCCTGCGACGACTGCTGCGGCGCCGTCACTTTTATAGTTTTCTCTGCTGAAGCAGTGCTGCCGTCCGGGGCTGTAACCACGAGCTTCACCGTGTACGTCCCTTCGGTTGTGAACGTGTGGGTCGGGTTGGCTTCGGAGCTTGTGGAGCCGTCGCCGAAGTCCCAGTTGTAGCTCGCAGCCGTGCCTTGGACTTCAGCAGTAAACGACACTTCCAAAGGTGCCGGCCCCTCGGTGACGCTCGCGGAGATCGCTACCGACAGAGCCGCCTTTACCGTGATCTCGATCTGAGCGGTCTGCTTCGCCTCAAGCTTGGGGCTGGTCTCTTTGGCTTGGGCAGCGGTCTTGACCGTCAGCTTCACCGTGTACGTCCCACTGGCGCTATACGCATGAGAGACCCTCTGGCCTGTCTCTTTCGTGCCATCGCCGAAGTCCCACTCGTAGACGACGTCCTTTGTGACTTCCTTGCCGGCATCGTCCTTGGCCGATCCTGCAAACTCGATAGGCTGATTGACTGTAAACTGCGCACCACTCTGCGGGCTGGTAATAACAGCTGTGGGTGGCTTGACTCCGCCACCGCAGCCCGTCACGAGCGTCCCGACCAGCACGAGCATCCCGACAACGCATAGACTGAATTTCGTAGTTTTCATGCTCCTTGCGCCTCCTTTTTTTGTCTGATGGTTTCAAGTCGATTCTTGCACTGCAAACTTAGAACTGTGAACTGTGCTCTCGATTTCTCACCCTCCTTCCCACATGACACTATAAGAGATGCTGGAGCCAGGTCTCCTCATCTGGCCAGCCCTCCTCCCCGATGAGCGGCAAGAAGCTGCAGGCGCACAGCTCCTCACGGCGGAGCTTCTTCCCCTCTTTGGTGAGGGCTACGAGCGTCTGCACCTGGCGCCCACCCACGGGGATGACCATCCGCCCTCTCTCCGCCAGCTGCTCGACCAGAGCCGCTGGCACCTCCGGCGCGGCCGCTGTCACGATGATCTTCTCAAACGGCGCTTCCTCTGGCCACCCCAACGTCCCGTCACCCACGCGAAAGCTGATGTTCGTATACCCCGCTTCCGTCAAGAGCTTCTGCGCTTTTTCGGAGAGCTCAGGGAAGCGCTCGATGGTGTAGACGTGCTTGGCAAGCTCCGCTAAGATCGCCGTTTGATACCCCGAACCGGTGCCGATCTCCAGCACACGATCTGTCTTGTCGAGCTGCAACGCTTGGGTCATCAGCGCGACGATATACGGCTGGGAGATCGTCTGGCCGCAGTCAATGGGCACGGGATGATCAGCATACGCCTGATCCCACAGGGCATTGGGGAGGAACAGATGGCGCGGGATACGACGCATGACCTCTAATACTTTTTGATCGGTGATGCCCTGGGCTTCGAGGCGTCGTACCATCTCCAGACGATCTTTCTGCGGCGATCCACTCGAGGGAGCGTCCTTCTTCAAAAGATCATCTCCGTTTTGAGCCATAGAGTATTGTACCCCCTCTCCTTGTTGCAGACAAATCCCCCTTCATGATGGGTGCTCTGGGCAGCTGGGCAGCGGCGTATGCACGATGTGCTGGGTGGTCTTGGGGGGGAAGAGCCTTCCGCTGAGGGCGCGGCGGATCACTTCGTCTTTAGAGACCGGGATATCGGGCCGCCGCGCCCGCACCGAGACTATATCAGATTGATAATCTACAAGCACGCAGGGGATCGTCTCAAACCCCAGCTCTTTATACGCGCGAAACCGATGATGCCCATCAAGAATAACCCAGGAACGCTTGTCCACCAAGATCGGATGGCGCAGCCTGCCTGCGCGCCGAATCTCTTCGATGATCTGATGGAGGCGCTCGCTCTCCACCTGCTCGTGCTCCCGCAAGAGCCCGAGCGCAACCTCCCGAATCTCGATAGAGTGATCACTCATAAGTCGCTTTGGTCATTATCTTAGGGCAAACCGAGGGACTCTGCAAGCCCTGCGCGCAGGTCCAGCTCGTTATGCGCGATCACAATACAATGATCGGCGTGGAGCGACAGCGGCCCTACGCTCAGCTTGGGGAATCTCTCTAAGATTCTTTCTTCTTCGGGCAGAAATTCAAGATGATCGCTCAGGACGAACGCCGCGTCTTTGCTGAGCTGAGCCTGGCGTATGGGAGCGCCGCGCTCATGCAGCCAATAGATTGTCAGACCCTCCTGCGTTGCTCTTGCGAGTACCTCGAGCAATCCCCCGGAAGAGACGAAAATCCCCGGCGTGCTCTCGAGCTCTTGCTCTTTTTGAGCGCTCTCGGCAAACGCTTTGAGGGCCTTCTGAAGCAGCGCTGCCGTCGAACGCTCATCGGGGTTTAAGTGCTTGAGCCGGCTGCCGTCCACGCGCAGCACGATCTGGTTCTGCAAGACCAAATAGACCGTTACGTCGCGGCGAATCCCATGCGACAGACAGAACGATGCCGTCACGCAACGACAGAGAATATCTAATCTCCCGGCGCTGCCGGGCAGATCATTCAGAGAGAAATTGGGCGTCAGAGGCACTCGATGCCCCAGAACGATAAACGCGCGCATTCTGCTATCCCTTCCAATAGCTGCGTGCGAAGAGCACGATGACAGGGAAGATCTCCAAGCGCCCGATCCACATGCAAAACACCAAGAGCGCTTTGGATGTTCCAGGCAGCTCAGCATAGGTGCTCATCGGGCCGACTATGCCAAAGCCTGGACCTATACCGCCCATCGTGGTGGCCACCGCACTGGCAGCGTCGGCGATCGTCAACGTAAGCCCTATGCGCGTGGTGTCTATCAATAACAGCATGGTTCCAAAAGCAAAGATCGTCACGTACAACACAGCTGAGATCAAAATGCTCTTGATAGCATCTTCGGGAACGACTCGCCCGTTGAGCCGTACCGGGATAACTCGATAAGGATGTATGACTCTTTGTATCTCGCGCAAGATAAGTTTAAAGATGATCAACGTCCGTAAGACCTTGATCGAGCCTGCGGTCGAGCCTGCACACCCGCCAAAAAACATAAGAAAGAGCAAGACAAACTTGCCTAAAGCGTTCCATTTGTCAAAGTCCGTGCTGGCAAACCCTGTAGTGGTCATGATGCTAGCTGCTTGAAAGAGACTATGGCGGAGGGCTTCTTCAATACTCCGATACAGTCCTAGGGAATTCAGAAAAAGGATAAAAGTAGCTATAGCTAAAATGCTGATGAAGAACTTGAACTCCTCGTCGCTGGCGAAAGGTCTGAGGGTACGACCAACGAGGGCGCGATACATGAGCGTGAAGCTCGTGGCTCCTAGGATCATAAACGGAGCTATAATCCAAGCGACGGAGCCGGGGAGGGCAGCAACCCCCACATTACGAGTAGAAAATCCTCCTGTAGCCAGCGTCGTAAACGCATGGGCGACGGCTTCGTACAGGGTGAGTCCAGCTCCCCAAAGCAGCAGTGCTTCAGTGATCGTGAGGCCAATATAGATACCCCAGAAACTGCGGGCAGCTTGGTAGAGACGAGGAGTCAATCTGTCCTGGGCGAGCCACGCTGCTTCGGCTTCCATAATTTGGCGGCCGCCAACAGCTAAACGAGGGAAAATAGCGACAAAGAGCACGACGATCCCTAAGCCCCCTAACCATTGCATGAACGCTCGCCAGATCAGAAGCGAACGCGTCTGCGTTTCTACATCAGCGATGACGCTCGCTCCCGTCGCTGTATACCCGCTCATGGCCTCAAAGTAAGCATCTGTAGGCCGGAGGACTCCCGCGAGCATGAAGGGTATTGCCCCAAGGGCAGCTACAATGAGCCAGACCACAGCTACTACAAGAAAGCTTTCGCGCGGCCCAATCTCTCTCTCGCCTCGCGTTGCCCATTGCGCGATAAGCCCAAGGGCCAGTGAGATCATTGCAGGCACCAGGAAAGGGATCACGGTCTCTCGATAGAGGAGCGCGACGAAGAACGGCACGCTAAAGGTGGCAGCGTTCCCTTGGAGAATCTTCCCGATCAGATACAGCGCCGCCCGTGCGTCTACAGCAAGCTCAATCCGTCGCATCATAGGAGCTTTTCGATCTCCTGGGCGGCCTCTTTCGTGCTGAAGACGATGGCGTGATCGCCCGGCTGGAGGGTGTCCGTCCCACGCGGGATGATCACGCGCTCACCTCGCACAATCGCGCCGATCAGCACGCCAGGGGGCAGGTGCGCGTCAGCGAGCTGTATCCCAACCAAGGGGCTTTTGGGGGAGACTTCGATTTCTAAGACCTCGGCGCGGTCTTGCTCCAGTGAGAGCGATCTCTCGATCCGCCCCCGCGTAAACCCAATGATCTCTTCTGCGATGAGCCGCCGCGGATTGATCGCGATATCAATGCCCACGCGCTCAAAGATCGCTATAAAATTGGGGTCTTCCACGCGCACGATGACCTGTGGGACGCCCATGCGCTTGAGCAGCAGCCCGCAGAGTAGATTGCGCTCATCTGTTCCGATGACGCTGACTGCGACATCGCAGCGGTAGAGCCCCTCGCGCTCCAAAAGTTCTATATCCGTACCGTCGCCGTGGAAGACCAAAGTGTTTGGGAGATTTTCGGCGAGCCAGCGGCTGCGCTCTTCGTCGGGCTCGATGAGCTTGGGTTTGAGCCCACGGGATTGCAAGATCTGCGCCAAGCGAAAGCCGATCCGCCCCCCGCCGACCATCACGACGTCTTTCACGGTGGG
>CAZODX010000073.1:5995-6671 GCA_964578715.1 uncultured Thermotogae bacterium
GGTTGAACTCATGGACCGCTTGGGGAGTCCCAATGAGCACGAGGCGATCTTGGGCACGAATGACATCATCGCCGCGCGGGATAATTACAGCGTTCTCGCGAATGATGCTGGCGACGTTGCACTCTTTGGGGATGGCCGCGTCGCGCAGGCGCAGCCCCAGCAGCGGCGAATTCTCCTCGACGACCGTCTCGGTCATCAAGATCTTGCCGTCGGCAAATTCGTCCGACGCCCGCACCCCGCGCAGCCCGATCACGTCGGCGATCGCTTGGGACGTGATCAATTCGCTACAGACCATCTCGTCCACGCCGAGATACCCGCGCTTCCAGGTCTGAAGATATTCCGCGTCCTGGACGCGCGCGACGGTGATCTTTGTGCCCAATTGTTTCGCGGCAGCGCAGGCGACGATGTTCACCTCGTCAATATCAGTACTCGCGATAGCCAAGTCGGCTTTCTCGGCTCCGGCGTCTTTGAGGGTCTTCAAGCTCGCGCCATTGCCCAGAACCCCTAGCACATCAAGCTCTTGGAGGAGTTGGAACCGATCTGGGTCTTTCTCGATGACGACGACATCGTGGTCGGTCTGCAACGCAGCGGCGATGCTCCGCCCCACCTCCCCCGCCCCAATGATGACCACACGCATACGAGACAGTTTAAAGTGAAAAGTTCAAAGTTACAAGTT
>CAZODX010000074.1:0-258 GCA_964578715.1 uncultured Thermotogae bacterium
CGGGGCCTCCCAGAGCAAGACCCGCGGATCAAGCGGCTTGGGAATGAGATAGTCTGGGCCGAAGTGCAATGATTCTACGCCATAGGCTTTGGCTACTGAGTCGGGGACGTCCTCTTTGGCGAGGGCCGCGAGCGCTTTTGCCGCAGCGACCTTCATCGCTTCGTTGATCTGGGTGGCGCGCACATCGAGCGCTCCACGGAAGATAAACGGGAACCCCAGGACGTTATTGATCTGGTTGGGGAAGTCGCTGCGCCCGGT
>CAZODX010000074.1:268-6612 GCA_964578715.1 uncultured Thermotogae bacterium
GCGTCGGGGCGGGCCGCTTTCGCGTCAGGGTAGGGGATTTCGGGGTTGGGGTTGGCCATGGCAAAGATAATGGGCTTTTTGGCCATCTTCTTGAGCATCTCTTTCGTGACGGTGTTCGGCCCCGACAGCCCTACGAAGACGTCGGCATCGGCGAGCGCTTCTGCAAGGGTGCGCGCTTTGGTCTTGGCGGCGAACTCGGCTTTATATGGGTTCATGCCCTCCTCGCGCCCGTAGTAGATCACTCCCCGGGTGTCGCACATGATGATATGCTCTCTCTTCACTCCCAAGAGCACGTAGAACTTCGCGGTCGCAATCGCTGCGGCCCCCGCCCCGCTGAAGACAATCTTGACCTGATCTATCTTCTTGTTGACAAGCTCTAAAGCGTTGAGCAGTGCAGCTCCGGAGATGATCGCTGTGCCGTGTTGATCATCATGAAAGACCGGGATGGACATCTCTCTCTTGAGGGTCTCTTCGATATAGAAGCACTCTGGGGCTTTGATATCTTCGAGATTAATGCCCCCAAAAGTCGGCTCCAAAAGCTTCACGGTCTGAATAAAGAGCTCCGGGTCTTCGGTGTTGACTTCAAGATCAATAGCATCGATGTCGCCGAATCGCTTAAAGAGCAGGGCTTTGCCCTCCATGACCGGCTTGCCCGCGAGGGCTCCGATATTGCCCAGTCCCAAGACCGCGGTGCCGTTGGTGATCACGGCGACCAAGTTGCCCTTGGTCGTGTAGGTGTACGCGTCGTCAGGGTTCTTCTGGATCTCCAAGCACGGTTCGGCCACGCCAGGTGTATACGCTAAGGACAGATCGCGCTGGGTCAGGCAGGGCTTGGTCGGGGTGATCTCAAGCTTGCCCGGCGGTCGTCGGCTGTGATACTCCAGAGCATCGTGTCTGAGCGCCATAGATACCCCCTTCTGTAGGGTCTTACTATACGCGATGGGTGCCCAAGATGCCATGACCGAAGACGCCCCCTCAGGTGATCTTGATCAGGCTTGGGGCTGGGATCATGAGTCAAATCGGCTGCCGCATATCATAGCCAACGGGCGGCCAGAGGGCTTACAATATCTTTAGAGTAATCTATAGAAAACGCACCAGCGGCGAAAGGAGGCCACCGATGAGAGAATGGCAATCGTGGCCACGGTTCCGATACGAAGCCGAGCTCGATCTCAAGTTTCCTGAGGAGGTCGCTTCCATGCCTGGCGGACGCGCCCTCTTCGCGTGTATCCAGTGCGGCACCTGTAGCGGCACCTGCCCCTTAGCGACTTATATGGACTACTCCCCTCGTAAGATCATCGCCATGACGCGGGCGGGCTTCAAAGAAGAAGTCCTGCACAGCTTTACAATCTGGCTATGTGCTTCTTGCTACGCTTGTGCTGTCGAGTGCCCCAGAAAGATAAAGATCACCGACTTCATGGCCGAGCTGAAGCAACGGGCTATTCAAGAGGGCGTCGATCCCAAGCGCTTTCCCGTGGCAGTGCTCGCGCGAGAGTTCTTTGAGGCGGTGCGCACGCGCGGGCGCAGCACGGAGAGTCGGTTGGTGCTGAGACTCTATGCCAAGACCAACCCCCTGAAGATCTTGGACCACGCCCTCTTGGGATGGAGATTGTTGCGGACGGGGCGGTTCAGCCTGCGCGCGGAATCCGTCAAAAACCGCCAGCAGATCGATCAGCTCTTGCGCGCCGTGGATGCTGCAAAAGCCACAGCGTTCGTTGATAAGCTTGCGCGCGAGGTGCGCCGGGAGGTGGCCCACGCATGAAATATCTCTACTATCCCGGGTGCTCGCTCAAGGGCACCAATCGCGCCTACGAAGAGTCGGTGCTTGCCTCCTTCAAAGCGTTGAACATCGAGATCGAAGAGCTTGAGGACTGGAACTGCTGTGGCGCGACAGCTTATATGTCCGTGGACGAGATGAAGTCCTTCGCGCTGGCGGCGCGCAACTTAGCGCTCGCGGAGCGCCAAGGCGCAAACAGCCCCACGCTCATAGCTCCCTGCAGCGGCTGTTATCTGGTGCTCTCTAAGACCCAGCATTACTTAGAAGAGTACTCCGAAGTGAGTCACACGATTGATAACGCCCTCCAAGCCGCACGCTTGAGGTATTCTCGAAAAGTCCACGTGCGTCATCCGTTAGATATTCTTATAAACGAGATCGGTATTCAAGCCATCGCTCAGCGAGTGCGACAGCCCTTGAGGGGCCTTCAGGTCGCGTGCTATTACGGCTGCCAGATCGTGCGCCCCTACGCCGCGTTCGACGATCAAGTCAACCCTAAGACCATGGATCACCTGATGCGGGCCCTTGGGGCCGAGACGGTCGAGTGGCCCTTGAAGACCCGCTGCTGCGGCGGCAGCTTAATGGGCACGCTCCCTGAAGTCGGGGTGCCGCTCAGTTATATCTTACTGAAAGAAGCGCTCAAGCGCGGCGCCGACGTCGTCGCGACCGCCTGTCCGCTCTGTCAGTTTAATTTAGAGTGCTACCAAGACAAGATGAGCAAGCAATTCCAAGAGCGCGTGCAGATTCCTGTTGTCTACTTCACGCAGCTGTTGGGGCTTGCCCTAGGGGTGCCGGAGCGCCAGCTGGGGATGCACCGGCTCTTGGTTCCCTTTACCTTGCCCACCGCGAGAGGAGGTGCGCGTCTCCATGCCTGAAACCAATGGCGCGCCCAAGATCGGCGTCTACGTCTGCCACTGCGGCGTCAACATCGCGGCAAAAGTCAACGTCTCTGAGGTCGTAGAATTTGCCAAGACGCTCCCGTTTGTGACGGTCGCTCGCGAGTATAAGTTTATGTGTTCCGACCCCGGTCAGGAGCTGATCCAGCAAGACTTGCGCGAGGGCAAAATCAACAGAGTCGTCGTGGCCTCGTGCTCCCCGTTGATGCACGAAGCGACCTTCCGAAGAGCGACGGCCGAAGGTGGGCAGAACCCGTTCTTCTTCCACATGGCCAATATTCGCGAGCACGTGAGCTGGGTCACCGAAGACGGACAGAAAGCGACGGAGAAAGCGAAGGCCCTTATTGCTGCGGCAGTGCGTCGCGTCGCGTTCCATGAGCCCTTGGAGAAGAAGCGCGTCCCGGTGCATCCGCACGTCTTGATCGTCGGCGGAGGCATCGCCGGGATTGAAGCTGCTTTAAAGATCGCCGACGCGGGGAAGAAAGTCTATCTTGTCGAGCGCGAGCCCACCATCGGCGGCCACATGGCGCAGTTTGACAAGTGCTTCCCCACGCTTGACTGCGCGGCTTGTATCTTAACTCCGAAGATGACCCAAGTCCGCGCTCACCCCAATATTGAGCTGTTGACGTATTCCGAAGTCGAGTCCGTCGAGCCCTATGATCTGAGAAATTTTAAAGTGAGAGTTCGCCGGAAGGCGCGCTACGTCAACGAAGACACGTGCACCGGCTGCGGGCTGTGCGCCGAAGTCTGTCCGGTGAGCGTGCCCTCGGAGTTCGACGAGGGCCTCGCAATGCGCAAAGCTATATACAGACCGTTCCCGCAAGCCGTCCCCAACGTCTTCACTATTTCGCGACGAGGCACACCCCCGTGCCAAGCGGCGTGTTCTATCCATCAGAACGCCCAGGGCTACATCACGCTCATCGCGCATGGGAAATTCAAAGAAGCACTCGATGTCATTTTGAGAGACAACCCGTTGCCCTCTATTTGCGGGCGCATCTGCACTCACCCGTGCACCGTCAACTGCACGCGGGGCACGGTAGACGATCCCCTCAATATTCCGGGGCTGAAGCGCTTCGTGACCGATCTCTTCCCGGACTATAAGCTCCCGCAGCCCAAAGTGAATCGCTCAGAGAAGATCGCGATTGTCGGCTCTGGGCCGGCAGGGCTGATGTGCGCCTACGAACTGAGACAGCGCGGCTACTGGCCCGTGATCTACGAGGCGCACCCTGTCCCCGGCGGGATGCTCTCCGTCGGGATTCCCGCGTTCCGCCTGCCGCGCGACGTCATCGCGAAAGAGATCAACAGACTCAAAGAGATCGGGATTGAGATCAAGACCAACACGCCCGTGGGCAAAGCTGTCACTCTTGAAGAGCTGCGGAAGAACTACGCCGCGGTCTTCATCGGGATCGGCGCCCACGTCGAGCGCAAGCTCAACATCCCTGGCGAAGATCTTCCCAACGTCTGGGGCGGGATCGAGTTCCTACGCAAAGTCAATCTCGAAGGCCCATGTACGCTGGGCAAGAGCGTCTTGGTGATCGGTGGGGGCAACTCGGCCATAGACGCGGCGCGCACGGCACTCCGGTGCGGAGCGGAAGATGTCACTATTGTCTATCGGCGCACGCGCGCCGAGATGCCCGCCGATCCCAAGGAGATCGAAGCTGCCGAAGAAGAGGGCGTCAAGATGCTCTTCTTGGCCGCGCCCAAGACGATCTTAGGAAATAAAGAGACGGGCGTCACGGCCCTCGAGTGCTTAAAGATGAAGCTCGGCGCCCCTGACGCTTCCGGGCGCCCTGCGCCAGAGCCGATCCCCGGCTCGGAGTTCGTCCTGCCCTGCGATGCGATCATCGTGACGATCGGACAGGTGCCCGATATCAAGTCTTTGGGCGACAAGCTCGGCTTAGAGACCACCAAGTGGGGCACCTTCAAAGTCGACGCAGTCACATTAGAGACAAATATCCCTGGGGTCTTCGCCGGCGGCGACTGCGTCACCGGCCCCGACGTCGTCGTCAACGCCATGTACGCCGGCAAGAAAGCCGCGATCTCCATAGATCGCTATCTCAACAAATTAGATATGCGCGTGGGGCGCGAGCTCGAAGGACCCTATCGTACCGAATACGCTATAGATACCACGGGGACGACCGTACAAAGACAGATCCCCATGCCTTCTATCGAGCGAGCGCGCCGCCGGACTTTTGACGAAGTGCACACGGGCTACACCCAAGAGCAAGCGATCGCCGAAGCGAAGCGCTGTCTGGATTGCGGCATTTGCTGCGATTGTCGGCTCTGCAGCACCGTCTGCGAAGCCAAGGCGATCAATTACGAGATGAAGGACGAGATCCGAGAGATCGTGGTTGGCTCGATCATCTTAGCGACGGGCTTTAAACCCTTCGACGCGCGCAGAATCCCGCGCTACGGCTACGGTAAGTACCCGAACGTCTACACGGCGCTCGAAGTCGAGCGCATGACCAACGCTTCAGGGCCGACCGGCGGCGAGATCCGACTACGCGACGGCAGAACGCCCAAGGCCGTCGGGATCATTCACTGTGTGGGCTCGCGCGACAGAAACTATAATTCATACTGTTCGCGCGTCTGCTGTCTCTACTCCCTGAAGCTCGCGCACTTGATCAAAGAGCGCACTGGCGCAGAAGTCTACAACTTCTACATCGACATGCGTGTGCCGGGCAAAGCGTATGAAGAGTTTTATGACCGGATGCTCGAAGAGGGGATTCACTTCATTCGCGGACGGGTTGCGGAAGTGACCGACCACGCCATGACCCCCGACGAAGAGGGCAAGCTCGTCATCCGCGCTGAAGACACGCTCATCGGCGTTATTCGCAGAATCCCCGTCGACATGGTGGTGCTCGCGGTGGGCTTAGAGCCGCAAGCGGATGCCGACGAAGTGCGTAGAAAATTCTATATCTCCTGTGGGACGGGCGGCTTCTTCCTGGAGCGCCACCCCAAGCTGGCGCCTGTACAAACATTTGCTGACGGCATCTTCATTGCTGGGACATGCCAAGGCCCCAAAGACATCCAAGACACAGTCGCGCAAGCGGGCGCAGCAGCTGCCGAAGTTCTTTCGCTGATTGATCGCGGCTTCGTCGAGCTGGAGCCCAATACAGCGTTCATCCAAGAAGAGCTTTGCTCCGGGTGCAAGACGTGCATCCCCTTGTGCCCGTTCAATGCGATCAGCTTCAATAGTGACAAGGGCGTCGCGGTCATCAACGAAGCGCTGTGCAAGGGCTGCGGGACGTGTGTCGCGGCCTGTCCGTCGGGCGCAGCGCAGCAGCATCTCTTTACTGATGAGCAGATCTTCCAAGAGATCGAAGGAGTGTTGAGCTATGTTTGAGCAATGGGAGCCAAGGATCGTGGCGTTCTTCTGCACGTGGTGCACCTACACGGCCGCAGACTTGGCGGGCATCTCGCGCATGACCTACGCACCCAATGCGCGCATCGTCCGCGTGATGTGCTCCGGGCGGATCGACCCCCAGTTTGTGCTGAAGGCGCTTGCCGACGGCGCTGATGGGGTCTTGATCGGCGGTTGCCACCCAGGGGACTGTCACTACCAAGCGGGCAATTATAAAGCCCTGAGACGTTACACGCTACTCAAGCGCTTGCTGACGGAGATGGGCATCGAGCCGGAGCGCGTGCGCCTGGAATGGATCTCGGCCTCTGAGGGG
>CAZODX010000075.1:0-3763 GCA_964578715.1 uncultured Thermotogae bacterium
GGTGATTCCCCGGATTACCCATGCCCTTCTGATTGCCCCAGCGATTGTTGCCCTCAATGATATTCGTGCCCTCAAAGATCACGCTCCCGGTGAAGGCATCATAAGGGAAACCACATTGTTTGAGACTAACTACAATTCCCCAATCCCAATTATCTTTGATGACAGAGTCGATCAGCTTCAATTGGGCTTGGTCGGAGAGCACAATCCCGTTGCATATCACCCAATCCATCGAGCACTCCGGCCAAGTGCCATTGCCGAAGATGCTGCTGTTTTGTACCTCGACGATAGCTGAACCAGCTATACCAAGGCCGTCGAAGCCGTTATTAAAAATCTTGACGTTGTTAAGCCGTCCCTGGCCGAAGATGGACAGAGCCGTTCCTCCTCCTTCTGTAGTGATCGCCAAATTCTCTAGCTGTATCCCGGCAACTCCAGCGATAATAGAGCCTACCAGCCCGTGATTCGCCAAGGCTTTCAAAAGCGTCTCCTCAGGCCCGGATCCGCGGAGCGTCACAGGCTTCCATAGCGTTAATCCCACCTCATACGCGCCCGGAGCTATGGCGATCGTACCTCCAGGAGCAATCGCGTCTATGGCTTCCTGAAGATTTGCATAATCACCAGGCACGCTGAGTTCGATCTTATCGGTCTGTGGGGCCAAAGGCTTTCGTAGCGACACAGGCGCGTAGCCACACAGATCAGCTCCGTTGCCTTGGAACTCCTGAGGTGGCCCTATCACCTGAGCCTCTGGTGTCCCAACTCCTAAACCGCACCCTCTGTTGTTCAAGAAACGGCTCTCTTGAAGTTCTGCGCGTGCGGAATCTGTCACAACAAGCCCTCTGTTGTTGTCGCTTAACGTGGTATTAATAATGGTCATCTGGGCAGAACGCACTGCCATTATTCCTCCTCCAAACCAAGTATCGGCGATTAAGGAGTTTTTGATAGTCACTTTAGCAGAGTGCGTAGCCAACAGCCCTCTCCACGTATTCCAGTGAATGTACACGTTGTCAAGCTCAAGCTGAGCTGTGTCTCTGACAACGATGCCATGACTGTTGCGACGGATTTCCATGTTGCGGATTGTGACTTTGGCTTGCCCTTGAATGTAGATTCCATAAAGCTCAGGTAGAAATTCGCTGCCAGGCCGCCACGACTCTGTGAAATCTTCGAGAACCACTTCTATTGCTCTGTCACCCTTGATATGGATGACTGGCTGATCGCCAATCTCCTTGCCCGTCAGGAACGTCTTCTCCCTGCCGGCGCCGCGCAGCGTCAGGCTCTTCGTGATCGTCAGATGCTCTGTATACGGGAAGTTATCCGCACTCACGCAGATGACCGCGCCCTCTTGAGCTCTGTCAATCGCGTCTTGAATAGACTGCCCAGGCTGCACCGTTATTGTGCACCCAGGCTGCCCTTGCCCGCTTCCGCTCACAAGCACCACCCAAGCCGATAGCGCAATGACGGAAAGCCACTTTACCATAAGGTTACCCCCTCTCTGTACTGAGACGGTTTCATTATAAGATCTCTGAGAAGGATTTGTATAGTTTGACTTCCCCGCCCCTGATCTGTCATAATGCACAGCATGACGCTGACAGATCTGGTCACCAGCTTCGCATGGACTGTGATCGCCGTGTCGGCGCTGCTTATCGCCGTCGGTGCCCTCATCGTCTTTACAAAGCTCGCCAAGCTCCTCGACCGACTGGAAGATCGCCTCAAGAAGCGCTAGTATTTTTAATATGAAGCTGTCGCTGGAAGAGGCCCGCCGCCGCATCGAACAGTTGCGCGAGGAAATCGAGCAGCATAACTATAACTACTTCGTCCTCAACCAGCCCACGATCTCCGACGCCGAGTACGATAGATTGCTCCGCGAGCTGCAAAGACTCGAAGAGCAGTTCCCCCAGTTCAAATCGCCCACGTCTCCAACACAAAGAGTCGGTGCCCCCCCACAAACCGAGTTTAAGACCGTCCGACACTCTCTCCCTATGCTCAGCTTAGCGAACGCTTTCTCGGACGACGAAGTCCGGGAGTTCGACGCGCGCGTGAAGAAGCTCGCCGAAACTGACAGAATCGAATACGTCGCCGAACCGAAATTCGATGGACTGGCCGTTGAGCTTGTCTACGAAGACGGGATTTTTGTATTGGGTGCGGCGCGCGGCGACGGCGAGACCGGCGAGGACGTCACGGCAAATCTGAAAACTATTAAGAGCATTCCCCTGAAACTCCGCCAACCCGAAGGGTTGCCCATGCCCAAAAAGCTCGAAGTCCGCGGTGAAGTTTATATGGAGATCGCAGATTTTCGCAAACTCAACGAAGAGCGCGAAGAGAAAGGCGAGCCGCTCTTTGCCAACCCGCGCAACGCCGCGGCAGGATCTCTCAGACAGCTCGACCCCAAGATCACCGCTCAGCGCAGACTGCATATGTTCTGTTACGACGTGGGCCAGACCATCGGGATCGAGTTCCATACTCAAGAAGAACTGCTAAAGACGCTGCCCCGCTACGGCCTGCGCGTCTGCCCCATCTATAAAGTCTGCAAGAACATCGACGAAGCGTTGGAATTCTATCGTGAGATGCAGGAGCGCCGCGAGGAACTGCCCTACGAAGCCGACGGGGTCGTCATTAAAGTCAATGACTTTCGCATTCGCGAGATTGTCGGGGAAGTCTCGCGCAACCCGCGTTGGGCTATTGCTTATAAATTCCCTCCCAAGCAAGCGACAACGAAAGTAAAAGATATTATCGTCCAAGTGGGCCGGACAGGGAAGCTCACGCCCGTTGCCGTCTTGGAGCCAGTTCCCTTGGGTGGGGTCACCGTCCAGCACGCGACGCTCCACAACCAAGACGAGATCGAGAAAAAAGACATTCGCATCGGGGACTGGGTGCTCATCCAACGCGCCGGGGACGTCATCCCCGAAGTCGTCCAGCCCATCATAGCGCGTCGCACCGGTGCCGAGAAGAAGTTCACAATGCCGGAGCGTTGCCCCGTCTGCGGCGATCGAGTCGTGAGATTGCCCGACGAAGTCGACTATCGCTGTGTGAATATCTCCTGTCCGGCGCGCCTGAAAGAGAGTATTTTACACTATGCGTCGAAGGGGGCAGCCGACATCGAGGGCTTAGGCGAACGCTGGGTCGAAGCCCTCATGAACGCGGGGCTGGTGAAAGAGATACCCGATCTGTATAAGCTGAAAGAACGCGTCATAGAGCTCGTTCGCTTAGAGCGCATGGGGCCGAAGCTCGCGGAGAATCTTTTAAACGCGATTGAGAAGAGCAAGAAGATCTCGTTGGCGCGCTTCATTTACGGACTTGGGATTCGACACGTTGGAGAGCATCTGGCAGAGCTGCTCGCCCAGCGCTTTAGGACACTTGACGCGCTCATGAACGCTTCCGAAGAAGAGCTTCTCCAAGTCGAGGAAGTCGGGCCAACGGTCGCCCAGAGCATTCGCTCGTTCTTCCAAGACGAGCGCAACCGCGAGATGATCCGCAAGCTGCGCGAAGCGGGCGTGCAGATCATAGAAGAGATAAGCCCAGAGAAAGCCGGGGCGCTGGCGGGCAAGACCTTCGTCTTCACCGGCACGCTGAAGAGCTTTACTCGCGGTCAAGCCGAAGCTCTGGTCAAAGCGTTGGGCGGTCGGGTCTCGTCGAGCGTTAGCCGCAAGACCGACTACGTCGTCGCTGGGGAAGACCCAGGCTCGAAGCTCGAAAAAGCACGGGCTTTAGGCGTCACCGTGCTTTCAGAAGAGGAGTTTCGCAAACTGATTGCTCCCCTCACCCCCAGCCC
>CAZODX010000075.1:3773-6608 GCA_964578715.1 uncultured Thermotogae bacterium
GGGTTAGGTCTAGAGGGGAGCAGGGGTGAGGGCGAGATCGCTTACCCTGGCCAGCAGCTCGACGTCTCAAAACCGCTCGCTTGCGCAGGCACGCACAGCCGCGTCCATTCCTCAAAGGGCAACAGATATTCGTTGCGAGCGTTCTTGATGATGAACGGGTTGCTGAACGGCAGATAAAACCCAGGGACACGCCCAAGACCCATAATGAAGATGAAGATCGTGTTCGTTTGCGTGCGCTCTGGGGTGCCGTCGCCGTTGACATCGAGCAGGAGTTCAAGCCGGGCTGCTGAAACCGTATTGCTCAGCTCTATGGTGTATATGACGCGCCCGTTGCTGCGCACTGAGCCGTTCAGTGTAATTTGTGTGAGCTGTTGAGTGATCTGCGGGACCGGCTGCGCCGTCGCTGCTCCTTCCGTCTGCACCCCGACGCCAAGAATAGAGCCATTGACGGCAAGCGAGACCTGATAGGGTCTGTCGCTATTCCAGCCCGTCGCTCCCTGAACCATCAAGTAGAGCTTATCGGTGCCCATGACGAAGAGCCCGCCTGCTCCCAGGGGGATATACGGTCGCGGCGTTGGAGTTGGTGGTGTGCTTGTCGTCTGTACTGGGACGCCCTGAGACGTTAATCCAGTCAGCCCTTGGTTGTCTGTAACTCTCAGCAGTACAGTGTACGTACGGGCTTGCGGGAAGGTGAACGCAGCACGCACGCCCTCGGCATCGAAGCGCCCGTCGCCGTCGAAGTCCCAGTCGTAGCGCACGATGCGCCCATCGGGATCGGTCGAACATGACGCATCGAATGTGACAGGCTGATTGACGATAGGGTTGGTCGGGCTGAAGCTGAAGCACGCCGTTGGGGCACGATTCTGAGGCGGCGCGGTTGTGCCGACCTGGAAGCTCGTGAACGCGCTCGTCCACGTCGCTGACGGCGCGACGCTTTGAATGCGACGAGCCAGCTCGGCACGGAACGTTTCAGGGTTAAGCCACGCAGTGCTCTGAGTGCCGTCCAAACCGAAATTGATCGGCTGCGTGATCGCCACAGCGTGGAGATATTCTGTGCCTTCCGGCCCGGTGATTGCGAGCGTGTACGGACCATCGGGCAGCGTATACGTTCCGGCGTTCAAGAGATTCTGGCGCGAGAACGAGTTGGGGAAGACCTGAGAGACCCGGCCCGCTGGGTCAACGTCGAAGACGTAGACATACGCTTGAGCACCGATACGCAAGAAAATCTGCAATCGCTCGCCGATGCGATAGCTCGTCTTGTCGGTGCTGATCGCGATCGAGAGTTGGCTGGGCGTCGAGCCGCGCACCGTGATCTGACGAGAGTTATTGGTTTCGTCGGACTCTGCGACTTGTCGGAGGGCGTCGGCAGTAACAGTAAACGTCTCCGAAGGGCTGTTGAGTCTTCGCGAGAAGTCCACGCGTACCGCAGCGCCGGCGCGCAGCCCGGTGAGCGTCTGGCGGGTCGTTCCGGCACTATCTTGGAGTTCAACGACGAACGGCCCGGCGTCAGCGTTCCCGATATTGCGCACGATCGCTGTGAGCGAGAGCGTGCCGCCGACAGATGGGTCGCGCGGGGCGTAGTCGAGCGAGTCAATCGTCAGATCGGGCAAGCGCGTCTCGGCCAGCGCGTCAATGCGAATCTGGGTCGAATTATTGGTCTCGTTCACCTCGTCGACTTGGTTTGTGACGTCGGCCGTGATCGTGAAGATCTCTGTGGCGTTGTTCTGTCGTCGCGTGAACGAGAGCGAGACAGCGCTTGCAGCGTTTAATCCTGAGAGCGTCCGCCGCTCTTGTCCGGCGCTGTCACGAATCTCGACGATGAACGGCCCGGCATCGCCGTCACCTTGATTGCGCACGACGACCGTGAAGTTTATAGTCTCGCCGAGCCGCGGTGTCCTGGGCGACCAATCCACCCCGGCAATAGTAAGATCGGGCTTGCGCTGGGCTTGGGGCTGCGCGTCCACGCGAATCTGCACGGAGTTATTCGTCTCATCGAGCTCGTCTATTTGATTGGTCGCGTCTACGGTCACCGTGAAGAACTCGGTCGTGTTATTGACTCTGCGTGTGAAGTTGACGGTCATTGTGCTCCCGACGGCAAGCCCTGCAAGGGTCTGTCGGTCCGTTCCAGCGCTGTCGCGAATCTCTATCACAAACGGCCCGGCGTTCGCTTGCCCTTGGTTGCGCACCACGATCGAGAGCGTGACGTTCTGCCCCACCGTGAGCGTGCGCGGCGACCAATCTGTGCTCGCGATAGCTAAGTCGGGTTTGAGCGTGGGCTGCGTCGCAGTGACGCGCAATTCAGCTGAGTTATTACTCTCGTTCGATTCGTTGACTTGGTTGGTCGCGTCGGCGATAACAGTGAACGTCTCAGCAGTTTGATTGATGCGCCGCGTGAACGAGAAGCTCGTTGCACCTCCGGCATTCAACCCCGTGACTGAGCGCCGGTCGGTGCCGCCGCTATCGCGAATTTCTATCACGAACGGGCCGGCGGCGGCGTTCCCGACATTGCGCACGATCCCGCTCACCGTGACGAAATCCCCGACGCGGGGATTAGACGGACTGTAGGTCAGCCCGCTCACGGTGAGATCGGGCTGGCCCGCTGGGGGACTAGACTGCGCCAGATTGAGCCGGCCAGAGCCAAACTGCAGCGGGGAGCCCATCGGCACGGCGTCGCCCTTGAGGCGGGCTTCGAGTTGCCCTGCGGTCAGATTGGGGGTTTCTGAGAGCAAGAGCGCGGCGGCCCCAGCGACGTGCGGCGCGGCCGCTGACGTGCCAGGAAATTCTGAGTACGTGAAGGTCGAGACGCGATCCGGCCCGACGATATCGGGCTTGGAA
>CAZODX010000076.1:0-6603 GCA_964578715.1 uncultured Thermotogae bacterium
CCGCTGCAGCCATAAGAAGAGCGCACCGGCGCCAAACGCCACGGCAAAAAACGCCTCCCCGCCCAGCGTGAACGAGACGTGCAACACAAGCCAATAGCTCTGCAGCGCTGGCACCAAGGGACGGACTTCGCTGGAGAGCAGCGGCGACGACGCGAGCGCAATGAAGAGAAACGCCAACCCTGTCGCAAAAGCCCCGACGACCCGGATCTTGTAGCGCCACTCAAAAAGCAAATAGACCAACGGGATCGCCCAGGAGAAGAACGCGAGCGTCTCGTAGGTGTTGGTCACCGGCAGCATCCAGAAGTCCGAGACGCGATGCATCTCGATGACGCGCAGCACCATCCCAACCGTGCTGATGAGCACCGTGACAAGGGTCGTCCACGTGGCAAGCTTTCCCCAGGTCGTCTCTTTGAGCACCCACGGCTGGGGCGCCGCGACGATGCCCACCCCGGACTTTTGGTCTGTTGGGCTGCCGATCAAGTGCAGCAGATAGAAGACGAACGCCAAGAAGTACCCGACGGCACTCAGATAGAAGAAGAACGCGCTATCCATGATGAACCTCGTATCGGGGAGGGGCTAGGGGAGAGGTCTGCAATAATCTCTTCGAACTCCGGCTCGAACTCCCGCGGCTCGCGCCCCAGACCGCCGACGTAGAGCGTGTTCTCTTTCACGGCGGCCCACAAGCGCCGCGGCGGCAGATAGAAGTTCAGCGCCAGCCCGAAGACAAGCAAAATAAACCCAGCATAGATCACGGGGATGCCAGGGTTGCGCGCGATCTGCAGCCCCGTAAACTCCGGGGCCTTCATCCCCGCTAGATAGAAGCGATAGGGGTTCTCTTTCGCAAAGTCGTGCTGGAACTCCGGAAATTGTGCGAACGTCCAGGTTGTGAATTCCCGTTGATCGCCGTTGTAGACCTCTAAGAACGCCGCGGGATTGTTGAGGGCTTGCGAACGGTTGGCTGGCCCTTGCTCAGTGACGATAAAGTCAGGGTAGAACGCGACGACTTTGACTGTGCGGCCGTCTTCGAGAGGGAAGGTCGCGCCGACTTTGGTCGTGACCTCGCCGACGGGCTCAGCCGTCCCTTCCCTCACGCGCTCGATGCGAAAGGTCAGCTCGGCCCCGCTCAGCCAGTCGCTGCCAAAGGACGCTTGGTAAAGCGAGATCCCCTTATACGTCAAGGGCTCGTTCACTTCGATGGTCTTCGTCAGCACTTCGCGGCCATCTTCCAGCACCGTGAGGGTTGTGTACCAGTCTTTGACTTGAGCTGAGTCGGGGTAGTGCTCCACACGCAGGTCGTCCACGCGGACTTGGAAGCCCCCACGCGCTACGGTGAACGTCTCGCCCTTGTGTGCTATCTGGAAATCCTCAAAGCCTAAGAGCCCCCCGACAATGCCCCCGATCAGAACGATAATGAGACTCACGTGCAAGATATCTATCCCAAGTCGCCCCCAGAGATTCTTATACGCAATAAGCTGCTGCCCGTCGCGGCGCACGCGGTAGTGTCGCTGCTTCAGAGCTTCTTCGAGTCTCTCAAAGAGAGAAACGTCGAGCTTGGCCTGAGTGGGAAGCTGCGCGATCTCTTCAGCCGTGCGAGCCTCGACGGGCTTGCGAATCAACTCCCACGAGACGCGAAAACGCTTGAGCGCACACGCCCCGGTGTTGAGAGCCAACAGCACCAACACGCTCAAGAAATACCACGAGTGATAGAGCTTATCGAGCAGCAGCGCTCTGATAATATTCGCTCCAGACTGGCCGTAGCTTGCGATGTAGAAGAGCGGGTCTTTGCCTTGAGGGATGAGCGTGCCGATCACAGAGAGCAAGACGATCACGACGATCAGCACGATCGCGAGCTTAATTGACGTGAGCTGCTCCCACAAGAGAGCCCCGAAGCTAGGGCGCTCGGGTTGCCCTAAGATCGCGCGGATCTGGCGCGCTGCTTCCTCGCCGCCCTGGACGC
Source organism: uncultured Thermotogae bacterium (assembly GCA_964578715.1). Lineage (GTDB taxonomy): Bacteria > Bipolaricaulota > Bipolaricaulia > RBG-16-55-9 > DRXL01 > JANXCC01. Next base: position 1,958 of record CAZODX010000076.1, read on the forward strand.
ACGAGTGCGGGGGAGCCTCCCCACGCACAATCGCTAAAGCGTTTTCGGCACACGTGCGGTAGCCGCAGCGCCCGCAGTTGAGCCCGCCTAACACTTTGACGACTTCCGCGACCTTGCCCCGCAACGTGCCGTCAATCGCGAGCTCTGTAGCGCGCGGTGGAGGGGGAGGAACAACAGCTTGGGTCAGAGACGCTCCACAGGACTTACAGAACTTGCTGTCGGGCGTGTTCGCTGTCGCACACCGACTACAAATGATTTGGAGGGCTACGCCGCAGTGCTTGCAGAATCTGCTATCGGGGGTATTGACCGTCCCACACGCTGCACAGGTCATAGCATCACTCGCTTTCTTTGAGAAGTCCTAAGCGCGTAAAGCCTTTGACGATCTCTTCGGCTGTGAGCGGCCCGATCCATGCCCCGCGAAGATAGCCCTCAGGGTCAATGAAGTAGCTCTCGGGGATGCCCGTCAGTCTGTAGAGCACAAAGGCCGTGCCGCGCTCGTCTATGAGATTGGGATAGCTCACGCCCAACTGGTCCAAAAATCGCTTCACGGTGCTCGTGCCCTCGCCCCAGTTGACCCCTACGAGCACAACCTGGTCGCCATAGCGCCGATGGAACTCTTGCAGCTCAGGCATCTCCTTCCGACAGGGCGGGCACCACGTCGCCCAGAAGTTGAGCAAGACGGGCTTGCCGCGAAAGCTGCTCAAGCTCACGCTCTGTCCGTTCAGGTCTTGAAGCGTGAAATCCGGCGCCAGATACCCGAGGGTAGGAGCCGTCTCGTTCTTCAATTCTTTGGGGTCTTCGACGAAGATGCCCCGGCCCTCGGTGAGCGTGAACTTATTCAGATCGCTGCGACTGGCGAAGAACTCATAACTGATAAACCCCAGCGCAATAGCCCCGACGGCGATGAGCACCGTGACGACGAGTCGTGCCAGCACCGTGAACCTCCTTTCTTGCTGTCCAGCTGGGTCTAGTATAGGCGTGCTTTCCCTGATCGTGCTATGAGCGCCATCAGATGGGAAGATGATTTTCGTCATCTTGAACCCAAGAGGGCCTGGCAGGGATACCCGCCAAGCCCTCTGCTAATGCCGTCCGTGTTATCTCCCGAGCTTCTTGAGCTGCTCCTCTGTGAGCGGCTCCGCGTAGAGCATCTGCATCAAGTCGGCGCCGGACTTGAGGAAGACCCACTTGGTCGGATCGGTCTGCGGGTCCTTAGGATCGCCCTTGTAGTCCACAAAGTCCAGCTGCAGGGCCGTCTTCCAGTCGGGCGGGATGGGGATGACGCCCTTGGTGAAGACGAGCTTGGAGCCGTCCCACTTGGAGAGCGTGATCTTGCCCGTGGTCTTGTACTCTTTGAGGGCCTCGCTGGCGTGGCACTCCGTACAGGCACGCCCTTGCTTGGTGATCGTATGCGCGCGGAAGGGCGCTAGAGCCAAGAAGGACTTGCCCCCATGCGTCAGGGTCATGAGCGTGCCCGAGTAGACCTTGCCTGTCCCCTTGCGGTTGAGCAGCAACGCGAAGTCGCGCATGACCCCATAGTTGCGGTTGATGCCCGCCAGGACGTTGCTCTCAAAGTGGCAGTTGTAGCAGGAGACGACGGTCTGAGCATGGCAGCTGGTGCAGTGGACGGTCTTCTCGTGCACCGCGTGAGCGGTATTGGCTGCCAGCTTGGTGTGGCACTTCTCGCACGAGACATCCATCGCACCGGGGTCGAGCCACGACGCGTATTTCATGCCGTCGCCGTGCATCTCTCGGCTGGTGTGACACGCTGTGCACTCCATGCCCTTGGCGCGGTGGACGTCGGAGTAGTTGGCGATCTCGAAGCCCTGCCGCCGGTGGCACTTCAGGCACGTCTCTTGCTTGACTTTATCCCCAGGCTGGACGTGACAGTCTTTACACCCTGGGGTGTAGGTCGCCGGGTCGACTTTGGTGCCGTCGGCGTAGGTCCCCGGATGGCACTTGAGACAGCCCAGCTGTTCGATGGGGATGTTGGTCAGGGTCTCGAAGCCGCCGTTCTCCTTGCTGTACCAAGTGCGCTTGCCCTCGCGGGTGGCATGCAGGCTGGTGGGGAAGGTCTGAGCCGGGTCCTGCTGCGCTGGCACCCACGAGTGCGCTTGGGCCAGCGTGGCGTCAAAGTGATGGGCATGGACCGAGGGCGTGGACTTCCACAAGCTCAGCCCAACAGCCAACCCGATACAGAGCACGACCACTAACGCTCCGATGAGCTTCTTCATGGTGTTTCACCTCCTTTCTCGCTCAGATTTTTGATTGTTGGCATGAGCCAACTCTCCCAATTGCGTCAGGCGCTCGCGCAGCGCCCGGCGCACCAGATCGCACGCCTCGGCGATCTGCGGGGTCGAGAGCCGATAGTAGCTGAAGCGTCCGTGATGGCGGACCTCGACCAATCTCGCTTCCAAGAGCGTGCGCAGGTGCTGCGAAAGATTTGCGTACGAGAGCTTGAGTTCTTGGGCGAGCTCGCCGACGCTGCGCTCGCCCGTGCGCAGTGCGTAGATAATCTGCAAGCGCTTCGGGTGCGAAAGCACTTTACAGATTCGGGCTTGCAGCGCCGTAAGCTCATCTTCCATCCCATCATCCTAAAATTTTCTGAGTTTTGAAAATGTGCAAATAACACTGTAGCGAGGGGAATATAGCTTGTCTAGGACGTATGGAAGCGAAAAACCCGTGCTTTTCGGAAGAGAAATACGCTCTGGGCCGGAGAATCAAATGACCAAGATCACACACTTCGCCGGCCAGAGGCCGGTGAAGCGAACAGCCCAGACGCAGTCCGGCTTCAGCGCTCTGACCGTCGGAGCTCTCTCTCCCACGTCTTGATCTCGGTGAGCGCGGCCTTCATCTCGGCCCAGCCGTACCAGAACGTATAGTCTGGGTTGGCGTGGAACGCCCCCTGGAACGTGCGCATTCTGTACTCTAAGAACATCTTGAAGAGCGCCTGCTCAATAGGGTGATTCACTTCGTAGAACGCGAGCAGATCGGGATAATTGTAAGTGAAGTGCTCCGGCTTCTTCAGCAGCCCGTCTTCGTAGAGCTTGGCGACGATGCGGATGCCCTCGGCCAAGAGATGGTCGGCTTCTTTAATGATTCTATCGCCCTTCTCCAGCTCGGCTTGTGCGAAGACCCTCGCATGGCATTGCGAACAGACGGTGAGCATCTTGTCGCGCTCGGCTTGCCACGCTTCTTGGGTGAGCCGCGCGACATCGGCAGCCTTGACGACGTCCAGTCTCGGGGTCGGATTGCCCTCTGGGTCGAGCACACCTAAAGCCTTCAAGATCGTCACGCGATCTTCAGCCCATTGTTTGTCGTCTGGCAGCGGGAGCCGCACAGCTAAGAATCCCCACGCCGTGCGCACCTCATGGTTGCCGTCGGGCATGTGACACGTCTGGCAGCTCGGCGCAGCCGACTCCGGCGGGAGCACGCCCTGACGCTTGAGCGCGAATCGCACCCCGTGCTTGGAGGTGCTCCACATCTCCCAGTGAGGGTGATCGAACCCCATGTGACAGGTCGCGCAGGCTTCGGGCTGACGGGCTTCTTCTACAGAGAACGAGTGTCGCGTGTGGCACGAATCGCACGACGCTAAGCCGTGAATCTCCCCGGCGGCGCGCATCTCTTTGATCTCTTCTTCGGTCTTGAGGCCGATCTTGTGACAGCCGCCGCAGCCCTTCTTCCCTTCCATCAGCTCCATCGGCTGCATGTGGGTCGTGGGCATGGCGTTCATCGCGGCCCAAGCGAACGCGTGCTTGCCTGCCTTGAATTGCTCGACTCGGTCCGGATGACAGCCCCCGCAGGTCTCCGGCGTGGGAATCTGGGCTTTGGCGACGTCTTCAGCACTGGTGTGCTCGCCGCCATGACACGCTTCGCAGCGAATGCCCATTGCGTATTTTTTGCTCTGCTGGAAATCTTTGACGAGCTGCGGCGTCACGTCCTTGTGACAGTCCATGCAGAGATCGGCCGTCTCCGATGACGGTTGTTCTGGTTGCCAAACTCCCTTGCCCGTCCACAGCGCCATAGACCCGATCAGTCCTATCCCGATGCTGATCACCAGGAGAAGCTTCTTGTTGAGCATACGATCTCGCCCCCTTGTTTTTTTGTTTTTTCAAAAGAGCTTCTCGCTCAAGCACGTCGTCTCCGGCTGGGCTAACTCCCGCAATCGTTCTGGGTCTGTGATGACGATCTTATGGTCGCTCAGGGCGATCAGCCCTTGCTCACGGAGCTTGCTCAATTCGTGAATCACTGTGTCCAAGTGGACGCCCAGGAGCTCAGCCAGCTCTTGGCGGCTCAACGGCATCTCCAGCGCGATGCCCTCGCGCTCCCGCACTCCAAACCGATCCATCAAGATCACGAGTAATCTCAAGAGGTTCTGCTCGACCGGCTCATAAGCGAGCTCGACGAGCTTGCACTCAAAGATTCTCAGTTGTCGCGCCAGGTGCTCGCACAGCCGCTGGGCCACTGAGGGATAACGCTTCAAGAACTCCACAAACGCCCTGCGCTCGATGAACGCGACTTCGGTCTCGGTGATGGCGCGGGCGTAGCCGGGGCAGGCGCAGACCTCCGGCTGAAAGAGCATCTCCTCGCCAAAGCAATCCCCTGGTCCCAAGATCTTCAAGATGCGACGGCGCCCGCGCCGCCCAGAG
>CAZODX010000077.1:0-1279 GCA_964578715.1 uncultured Thermotogae bacterium
GCCCGCGACAAACCCGAAGATCGGCGGGCGATCTGTAGCGTTATAGAGCGCAGACTTGATCTCTTGTGCGAAGATCCCGCCCATCCCGAAGCTGATATTTCTGTCTATGACCGCGACTTTTTTAGCGCTGCGCAGGGCCTCGCGCACAAGCTGCGCCGGGAACGGCCGGAAGACCCGAATCTTCAACAACCCGACACGATGCCCTTCGGCGCGTAGCTCATCAATCACATCGCGTGCGGTGCTCGTGACCGTCCCCGATGTCACTAAGATTAAGTCGGCGTCGTCGGCACGATAGGGCTCGATCAGCCCGTAGCGCCGCCCGAAGAGCTCATAGTACTCTTCGTCGGCGCGAGCCCACTCGACTAAAGAGTCTTCCATGGCTTTGTGCATCTTGTAGCGCAGCTCCATGTAGACGTCAGGTGGGGCGAGCGCGCCAAACGAGCGCGGATTGTTCACGTCTAATTTATACAAGGGCTGATACGGCGGGAGATACTCATCGACAAGGGCTTGATCGGGGATCTCAATCTGTTCGGCGGTGTGCGAGAGCACGAACGCGTCGAGCACGAGCATCGCCGGCATGAGAACTTTCTCGGCGACTCTGTACGCTTGGATGACCGTATCTAAAACTTCTTGGTTGCTCTCGCAGTAGACCTGCATCCAGCCGGTGTCGCGCTGCGATAAGCTATCGTTCTGATCGGTCCAGACCGACCACGGCGGGCCCATGGCGCGGTTCACATTGGCCATGACGATGGGTAGTCTCGCTCCTGCGGCCCAGTGGAGCATCTCGTGCATGAGGGCCAAGCCGTGGGCGCTCGTTGCCGTGAACGTTCGCGCTCCGGCGCTCGCTGCGCCGATTAGTGCGGCCATCGCCGAGTGCTCCGATTCGACTTTAATAAATTTGGCGTGCAGCGTCCCGTTGGCGCAGAATTCGCTCAAGAGCTCGACGATCTGCGTCTGCGGCGTGATGGGGTACGCCGAGATCACTTGCACCCGGGCGAGCATTGCGCCGTAGGAGACGGCATGATTGCCCGTGACGACTTTCTTGGTTCCGCTGAGCGTGGGCGTCATAGCTCCTCCTCGACGAGCGAAATGACACTGCGCGGGCACTCTTCGGCGCAGACCCCGCAGCCTTTGCAGAAGTCATAGTTCACTTCATACGAGCCGTTCACGCGCACGATCGCCGCATCGGGGCAGAAGACCCAGCAGTTATCACACTGATTGCAGACCCCGCATGAGAAGCAGCGCTGAGCTTCAGCGCGCGCTTGCTCAGTTGAGATCG
>CAZODX010000077.1:1289-6593 GCA_964578715.1 uncultured Thermotogae bacterium
GGCTGCTTCTTTGCCGGAGCGCATCGCCTGGGCGACGGTGCTGGGGCCGGTCTGGGCGTCGCCCCCAAGAAAGACCCCGGCGCGCTCCAGCATCGAGCGCGTGAGCACGATCCCTTCGCTGGTCTCCAGGCGCTCTGCCAAGAACGACAGATCGGGTTCTTCCCCGACGGCCTTCAGCACGGCATCGGCGCGCAGGACGAAGTCCGAGCCGGGGATGGGCACAGGGCGGCGGCGCCCGCTCGCGTCCGGCTCGCCCAGCTTCATGCGAATACACTGTACTTCGAGCTTCCCGTTGAGCTTGTGAATCGCTACGGGAGCGGCAAGGAACTCAAACTGCGCGCCCTCGTGCTCGGCCTCTTCGATCTCTTCGGCGATCGCGGGCATCTCTTCGCGGGTGCGCCGATAGACGATCACGGGCTGTGCGCCCAGTCTCAATGCTGTGCGCGCGCAGTCCATCGCGGTGTTGCCCCCACCGATCACTAGCACTCTCTTGCCGATATTGACGGTCTTCCCGGCGTTGACGGCCTTGAGAAATTCTAATCCCGTCAGGGCGAATTCTTCTCCGGGGATATTGAGCGCTCGGCTCTGGTGCGCCCCCGTTGCGATGAAGACGGCGTCATACTGCTCCCAGAGTTTTTCGAGAGATATATCTTGGCCGATCTTAGTATTGGTGCGAAACTCCACGCCCCAGCGGGCGATGAGCGCGATCTCGCGATCTAAAACTTCGCGGGGGAGACGATAGGGCGGAATCCCAAGGCGCAGCATCCCGCCGGGCTGACTCGCGGCTTCAAAGACGGTCACGGCGTAGCCATCTCTAGCTAAGAAGTACGCGCACGTTAGCCCCGCCGGCCCAGAGCCAACAATCGCGATCTTCTCTGAGCGTCTTGGGCGCTCCGGGATTTGGTCTTCGAGATCGAAGCACGCATCGGCAACGAAGCGCTCTAGAGAAGCGATCGAGAGGGCTTCGTCGAGATTCTTTCGGTTGCAGAAGCTCTCGCAGGGGTGATAGCAGACTCTCCCGCAGACCCCTGGGAGTGGTGACGTCTCGCGGAAGAGCCGCCAGGCGTCCTCATAGCGCCCCTCCGAGACGAGAGAGAGAATTCTGGGGATGTCGTTGCCCAAGGGACAGGCATTCTTGCATGGGGCGATCTTCTCGCTGTAGACCGGGCGGAGATAGCGCCAACTGCCCGTTCGGTTATGCCCCATATCGGCGAGCGAGACGGCCATGGGCGGCATCTCTTGTTCGCTTGTGAAGACGATGGGCTGTCTCATAAGGCGCTCCTTTCGAGGGCGTGCGCGATCTTGACGGCGTCATAAGCGGCGCGGGCTGCGGCCTGGTTGCGCTCGCGCTGGCGCTCCGGGATCTTTTCGGCGATAGCTTCTAAGAGCGTCTCTAAGCTGACAAACCCCGTCACTCTCGCAAACGCCCCTAAGATCGCGGTGTTGACGATGGGGTTGGTGCGCGTCCCTAAATTATGGGCGACGGCGATCTCCCCGGCGGGCACCGTCGCAACGGAAAATCTTTGCAGTGCTGAAAAACTCTCCGGAGGGGAGTCGCTATTAATAAGAATCGTGCCGTGGGGTTTCAGCCCCGCCGTGACGTCTACAGCCGATAGGAGAGTCGGGTCGAGGACGACGACGTGATCGGGCTCGTAGATCTGGCAGCGCCTTCGGATAGGGGCGTCGTCGAAGCGCAAAAAGGCCATCACCGGGGCGCCGCGACGCTCCACGCCAAAGGCCGGGAATGCCTGGACGAACTTGCCCTCCTTGAAGAGGGCTGTTGCTAAGATCTCCGAGGCGACGACCGCGCCTTGCCCACCCCGCCCGTGAAACCGCACTTCGATCATCGAGATCAGCTCCCGTCGGCTCCATCCTAACGCCGCTAGGGCCGACGACTCAATGATCTGAGCCAACCGAAAAACTGCTCTTCGTCATATTGGGGGGAAATTATGATCTGAAGCAGATTTTTCTATGACGGACGCCATTGTTGTCGGGCAGGAGCGCAGCTAGAGTAAAACAAGAAAGGAGGCGACGATGGCGGGCTTTCGGTTGCGCGACGGAATTGGGATCGAGCTCTTCTTGCGTCGTCTGACCGAAGCGGCGTTGGGAGAGATCGAGCGGCAGTACGGGCCGGTGGCCCCGGAGTTCAAAGGGCGCTTGGAGCGTGCGCTCAAGCACGTGCTCCACTACGAGATGGAGGCTTCTCCGTTGTGCGGGCTTTCGACGACCTGCAATCCGGCTGAGGGGATGCGTGCCCGGCCGTGGTCGCGCCAAGCGTGGGGGTTGGTCTCCCAGGCCGACCCGGAGCTGGAAGAAGCTGCGCCCAAGGGCTAAGGCCCACGCTCAAGAGTGAAGGTGAGCACGGCTCGGTCAACGATTTGCCCCGTCTGATCTTTCAGAACGGCGATGAATCGTGTAGGCCCAGGGGGGAAGCGCTTGGGATTGGCAGTAAACCCTATGGGCAGGCGCAGCGTCTGCGCGCGTCCCAAGCGAATCGCGCGCGGGCCAAAGAGCTTTTCGGTCGTGCCGTCGCCTTTGGTAACGTAGAGTTCGCCGATGACCCGCCAGTCGTCTGTCTGGATATTGACGAGGGTTGCGGCGAACTCGATCCGCCCCGACGTGGAGATAGTGAGTGCCCCCAGGGGTTCTAGGCGGACGGCGCGTCCGGGGATGATCGCCGACTCTTCTGGTGTTTTTGAACTGGGAACTTGGAACTTTGAACTTGGGACTGGTCTTTCGGCCGGGGGTCGAGCGGGGAAGCGCAGCGGGTCGATGAAGTCCGAGCCGTCTTCGAGGTTCGCAGTATATGAGGAGTGCGCCGGCTCGGCGAGGTTCGCCGGAGCGACCAGACTTCGTCTGGACTGTTCGCCTTCGCCGGCCAGAGACTGGCGAAGATGAACGTCAAGCGAAGCTTGTCCGGACGAAGTCTGGGACGAAGCCTGCCCCATCATCACGGTCATCGCGACGATGAGCAGCAAGACGTTCCAGCGTTGGGCCCGCTTGGTCTTCTGCATAGTGAGCTTATCTTATGCGAAGCGCAGCTGAGCTTAAATGAGCGCGGCCCTCTTTTGGGACGAAGTCCGACACTCTTGGGAGGGACAGCTCTCCCTCAGAGGGGATGGGAGAAGGGTCAGAAAAAGAGCGACCCCCTGGCCGGGCGAAGATGAAGCCCACGCGCAGCGTGCAGACGAAGCTTGTCAGGTGCTGCCCTTTGCGGAGAGGAGTTGAGCAAAGAGCGCCCGCGCGCGCTTGAGCGTCTCTTCAATAGTGCCTGAGGTATCGAGCACGAAGTCGGCTCTCCCGGCGAGCACTTCTGAGGGCGTCTGGGCTTCGACGCGGCGGCGGGCTTCTTCAGGGACAAGCCCACTGCGCTCGATTAGTCTCCGAATCTGCACCTCGCGCGGGGCATTCACTAAAACAATATAATCAAAAAACTCGCGCGATACATAGGGAGATTCAAGCAACAGCGCTGCTTCGATCACTAAGAGCTTGGTGCCCTGAGCCCGATGGGCCTCCGCGATCTTCTCTAAAGCTGCTTGGACTGCCGGGTGCACCGTGGCGTTGACGAACTCCCGCGCTTCTGAGTCGGAGAAGACGAGCGCGCCCAGCTTCTTGCGATCAATCTCGCCGTCTGCAGAGAGAATCTTTTCGCCAAAGCGCGCCACGAGCTTTCGATATGTCTCAGTGTTTTTGCGATACGTCTCCCACGCGACCCTGTCGGCGTCCACGACCGCGACGCCAGGGAGCTTGGCGATCTCTTGGGCGATGAGGCTCTTGCCTGTGGCAATGCCCCCGGCTAACCCGACGATCAGCATACACTACGCTCACTCTGCGAGAAACTCGCGCCAGAGCCGATAGAGTTCGGCGGTCGCCCGCACGTCGTCAAAACAGTACTCTGCGATCTCGCGGTACTTGCCCTCGGCAAAGAGCGTATTGATCTGCGGTCCAGAGAGACGCTCCTTGGGGCTGGGGATGCCAAACGCTTTGCAATAAAAATCGAGATTGAATTTACGGATCGCGCCGTAGAACGTCAATTTTTCCAAGAGATCTATATGCTCGGCGTCGGAGCGCGCGAGCATGAGATTCCGTGACGGCTTGATGCCCAAGAGCGCCGAGCGCAACAGTAAAAACGGACAGTCGAAGCCCCGGCCATTGAACGTGATGAGCTGTTTGTAGGAGCGCACGTCCTCCCAGAATTTTTTCAGAATTTCTGTTTCACTGCCCGACTCGTACTCGATCAGAGTATCTTCGGAGCGCCAGGACTCTTTCGTGGGCGCTTGGTAGTAGACGCGCCCTTTGTGGCTCTCGACGTTGAGCATCGCGATGGCGACGACTTGAGCAGTGAACGGGTAGAGGTTGAGCTGCGCGATGAGTTCTTCGCGCTTGCGTTGTTGGCGCTCTGGGGTCTCTTCGCGTTCAGCCCATTTGAGGAGATACTGCTGCTGGGCTTCATCGAAGGATTCTAAGGGCAGAGCGACGGTCTCGATGTCGAAGACAAGCTGGGCCATAGGGCTATTATAATGCTTTATGGGCTTGTTCGACCAGTCGCGCCCAGTCTATGGGCACGCTTTGTGAGGGTTCGTTGCGAATGTGCAGGAAGAACTCGATATTGCCCGCGGGGCCTCGGATGGGCGAATACGTCGCGTTGACGACCGAGAGCCGTAATTGCTCGTGCGCGAAGCGCGCGAGGTCTTCGAGAACGCGCTGATGCACGGAAGAATCTTTCACAACACCGCCGCGAGTGACGTGCTCTCGCCCAGCCTCAAACTGAGGCTTGACGAGACAGATCAGATCGCCCTTGGGGCTGACGATCTCTTTCAGTGGGGGCAAGATCAATCTCAGCGAGATGAACGAGACGTCAACGGTCGCGATCTGTACGGGTTCGCCGATCTGTTCGGGCTTGAGATACCGTGCGTTGATCTCTTCTAAGACGACGACTCTGGGGTCGGTGCGCAGCTTCCAGTCTAATTGGCCCTTGCCGACGTCCACGGCGTAGACTCTTTTTGCGCCGTGCTGGAGCAGACAGTCTGTGAATCCTCCTGTTGAAGCGCCGACGTCCACGCAGACTTTCTCTGTGACGTCTATGTGAAAGACGCGCAGGGCGTGTTCGAGCTTGAGGCCGCCCTGGCTGACGTAGCGCGGCTTCTCTTTGAGTTCGATCTGTGCGTCGAGGGAGACCTGGGTGCCGGGCTTATCTATGATCTGGCCGTTGACGCGCACCAGACCGGCAGTGATAGCGCGCTGCGCTTGAGTGCGCGAGCGAAACAGCTCACGCTCGACGAGCAAGAGATCGAGGCGTCGCTT
>CAZODX010000078.1:0-6484 GCA_964578715.1 uncultured Thermotogae bacterium
CGGCTCCGTTAACCCCAACAGATTCGGGATATTCGGCCCGTGCACGTCGGCATCGAAGAGCCCCACGCGCGCCCCCTGCTGGGCTAAGGCCACCGCGAGATTGACGCTGACCGTGCTCTTGCCTACCCCGCCCTTCCCGCTGAAGATCGCGATAATGCGAGCAATCTGAGGGAAGTGAAGCTTCTGTGTCGGATGGGGAACCCGCGGTTGCGGGCGCGGGGTTTGCACAAATTCGACGTGAACGGTCTCGATCTCCGGAAGCGCTGTGAGCGCTTGTTCGACCCACGCTCTCAGCTGCGACTTCGACACATACGCGGGCAGGAGCTTCACCCGCACACGCGCAGCACTCCCGTCAATCGTGAGGTCTTCGACCAGATCGCCCAAGGATCGGTGCGCGTTGGGGATCTCGATCTGGCGCAGGGCTTCACGGGCACGCTCGCTCAGGGTCATGACGGGACCTTCACTCGTTCAGTGTGCTGAAGATCGAGCACGTCGCTCAGGGTGAGCGAAGCCAGGTATTCGTCAAGCTTCCGATTGATGATCTCCCAGATGGGGCTGGTGGGGCAGCCGTCCTCGATGGAGCATTTTAAGCTGGGATCGAGGCAGGTCACCAAGGCGATGGGGCCATCGAGCGCCTGGACGATCTCGCGCAGCGAGATGCGCGACGGGCGCTTCTTGAGGAGATACCCGCCGCCGCGCCCGTGGGTCGCTTCGACCAAGCCGTGCTCGCGTAGCTCTTGCATGATCTTCTCCAGGAACGGTTCGGGGATCTTGTGCTCCGCGGAGAGCTGCCCAATGGAGACAGGCTCGCCGTTGTACTGGCGCGCGAGCGTGCACAGCGCCCGCAGCCCGTAATCGCTCTTGCGCGTCACTCTCATATAGAGGACACCTCAAAACCGACCAAGTTACTCCGACTTTATTGTATCAACCAAGCTTTGCCTGGACAAGCTTCGCCCAGGCTACGCCTGGACCATTCGCCTTCGCCCGCCTGCGGCGGGCTCTATGGAAGCCCACGCGCAGCGTGCGAAGCCTGGAGGGAAGATGAGACGAATACTCTGCGCAGCGAGTGTGCTGGGGCTTATAGCCCTCGCTGGGGTGGCACAGGTGACTGCGCCGCCGGTGCAGCTTACGGTGAGCCTCTCCCCGGCAGCGCTCTTCGTCAACCAAGAAGGAACGATCACCCTTCGCTTGTCGGCCGGCCAAGTCGGTGAACGCGCCCCAAGCGATCTCTTTCTTGTCATAGATCGCTCGGCAACTGTCAATATTCGCGAGATGGAGCGGATCGGCTCTAGTATTATAGAAGCCCTCTCCCCGCAGGATCGCGTCGGGTTAGTCTCGTTTGGCACGGACGCCCGCGTGGACGTCCCGCTCACCTTCGATCACGAAGCTGTGCGGCAAGGGCTGAAGCTCCTGAAACCCTTGGGCAAGACCGCCGTTGGGGAGGGCATCGCCAAAGCCCTCGATACGCTGATTATCAACGGGCGCGAGGAGGCTTCGTGGGCGATGATCTTAGTCAGCGACGGGCGATCTAATACGGGGCGCACGCCCCTCTCGCAAGCCCAGCGCGCTGCCGAGAGCGGCGTCGCGATCTTTACTGTTGCGACGGGGCGTAACCCCGACAAGACGCTCTTACGTGAGCTAGCTCGGCTCACCCAAGGGCAGTTCTTCGAGCAGTTCACTGATACAGTTCCCAGAGAGATCGCCCAAGCGTTGGGCAAGAAGACCGTCGCGCGACAGATCAAGATTACGCTGGTGCTGCCGGCGTTTTTGAATTACGGGGTCGCGACGTTCAACGCACCCAATCGCGTCACGAAGAACCCCGACAACACCACGACGCTCCTGTGGGAAGTAGATGGCCTTGTCGCCGGAGAGACCTGGGAAGCGAGCTTCACTGTCATGAGTTCTCAGACGGGCACGGCCCAGCTGAGGCCCATCTTGAGCTATCTCGACGCACGAGGCCGCTTGGTCACGCCTTCGGTGAACCCCGTCTCCCTCGTAGTGCGGGAGCGCAACCGTCCGCCGACGGTGAGCTTTGATGTTCTGCCCGCCGAGCCGAAGGCCAACGAACCCGTCACGTTTATTGATCGTTCAACCGATGACGTAGGGATCGTCGCGTGGGAGTGGAATTTTGGCGACGGGACAAGCTCTTCAGAACAGAATCCCACGCATCGCTACAGCGCCGACGGGAGCTATAACGTGACGCTTACAGTCACGGACACCGACGGCGAGAAAGCGAGCGCCACGAAACCCGTAAAAGTCTTCACGCCGCGCGCCATTGCCACCAGAACGATTGATACAAATCTCCCCAATGACGAGACCATCCCCGGCGAGCGCGTCAAGGTGAAGATCACGATCCAAGCGCTGGATCGCATCAACGGCTTGGTCGTTCTGGAGAGATTTCCCAATGATTTGACGTTCAAACTCATCTCGACCGAGAGCGGCACGGTGCGTCCAGGCCAAGGCGAGGTGCTGTGGGTCTTTTTAGAGGCGCTCGATGCTGGCACGGTGCGCACCATCGAGTATGAGCTCACTATCCCAGAAGAAAAGGCTGAACCACGAGTGATCAAGCTCGCAGGCTCGATCAGCAGCGCCTCGCCGGCGTTCGAACACACGACCACAGGGGAAGCAGAGATCAAGGTCGTCACGAAACTCCCGTTCCCGGTGATCTTCGCGCGCATGGACATCAGCGATGCTACGCACCCTCGCGTTAATCTTTGGTTAGAGACAACTACGATCAGTTTCTATCAAATTCAAGCAGCTATCTCCGTCTTCTGGTTAAAGGATGACTCCGTGAAAAATAGGAACAGCACGGTAGAAGGTGAGGAAGAAGGCAAAGTTGATTTTGGTAAAATCGATTTGAAGGCTCTGCAGACGCTGGTCGCGTACTGGCTGACCGGAGCGTCGGTCTTCGGGCCGCTGCCGTGAAACAGTTCAGAGTTCTCAGTGAGACAGTTCCCAACTGATTAACTGTCAAACTGGTGTCGGGAGGTCTGTGCGATGAGAAACTCTCTCAGAATATTTATAGTGCTGACGGCTTTAGGGTTGGTTATAGTCTCTTTTGCTGGAGCGCAGAGCAACACCCCGCCGCGCGCCGACTTTCGCTTCACCCCCCAAAACCCCGATACGAATACCCTCGTGACGTTTGACGCTTCGGCTTCAAAAGATCCCGACGGCACTATTATCAAGTACGAGTGGGACTTCAACGGCGACGGACGCTTCGACGACGTGAAAACCGTCCCGACGACGACGCGGCTCTTTGATCGTGCCGGAGAATGGCGCATCAACTTAAGAGTCACCGACAATCGCGGCGCGACGGGGTCAATCAGCAAGATCGTCAAGGTCATAGAAGCCCCGGTGACCGTGCGGCGCTCGCTCGCCCTGCCCCCCAGCGGGACTGTCGCTCCGGGGCAGACGGTGCGCGTCATTGTCATCCTGCGCATCAACCAAACTATCAATGGGCTTGGGCTGGACGAAGATCCCCCCAAGGGCTGGACGGTCAAAGAAGTCCAAAACGCCGGAGCGATCTTGAAAAAATCCGAGCTGCAATGGCTGTGGACGCAACGCTTCTCCCCTGGGCAGATCGTCGCGGTCATTTATGATTTGCTTGTCCCACCCAGCGCTCCAACGAACGCATTCCCGCTGAAGGGCATGTTGACGAGCTTTTCGCCGCGTCTGGCTGCTCCCGTCGTTGGGGACAGCGAAATTCGCGTCTCCCGATAAGCCCCTTGCTCTCCCACCCTGTATTTTGTATTCTTAAAGACCTCACGGGCGCTCACGCCGCCGTGAGCGATCCCCTAACACGAAGGGAGGGCATCCGATGGCACGTCGTTTGCAGCCGGAAGAGCTGCGCCGCCGCTGCGACCCCGAGATCTTCGGCGTCGAGACGACTGCCGAGTGCACACCCCTCGATGAGGTGATCGGCCAAGAGCGCGCCCTGCGCGCCCTTGAGCTTGGGCTGGGGATCAAAGACTTTCGCTATAATATTTACGTCGCAGGCAGCCCCGGCACCGGCAAAAACTCTATCGTCCAAGCGTTTCTTAAGAAGCTCAGCCTCAAGGAACCGGCCCCAAACGATCTGTGCTATGTGCATAACTTCGCTGACCCCTACTGCCCCAGATATATTCTCTTGCCCCCAGGGCAGGGGCGCAAGCTCGCCGCCGATATGGACGATCTGATCGAGAAGCTGCGCGAGCGCATCCCCGCGGCCTATCACAGCGAAGAATACCGAAAGAAGCGCCAAAGCCTCGATGAGCAGTTCAACGAGCTGCGCCTGAAGGTGACCAACACCGTCGAGCGTGAGGCCCAGCGCCGCGGCTTCCTCTTCCAGCTCTCCGCGTTGGGATTCCAAGCAACCCCTATGCTCGACGGCAAGCCCCTCAGTGAAGAAGCGTTTATGAGCCTCCCCGAGCGGGAACGCCATAAGATCACGCGCTACCGCGAAGAGCTCCAAGAGATCATCCAAGAGGCCATGAGCCAGCTCGAAAGCATCGAAGAGCAGCGCCTGAAAGCCATCGAAGAGCTCGATCAAGATATCGCGCTCTACACCGTCAAGCCCCTTATCCAGCGCTTGCAGAATCGCTATCACGACTACCCACGCGTGCTAGAATTTCTCGAAGACGTCGAAGCTGATATCTTGGAGAACATCCAAGAGTTTGCCGAACCTTCCCAGCAGTCCCAGCAAGAGGGCGAAGGCCAGGGCGTCCCCCTCCCCACCGGCATGATCGATCTCTTCACTCGATACACAGTGAACGTCTTGGTCGATCACAGCAAGACAAAAGGGGCCCCAGTCATCGTGCAAGAGAACGCCACGTATACAAATCTCTTCGGCAAGATCGAGCGGCGCGTGCAGTTTGGCGTGATGACCGCTGATTTTACGATGATCAAGCCGGGCTCGCTGCACGAGGCCAACGGGGGATATTTAGTGCTCAACGCCGACAATCTCTTAAAGTACGAGATCAGCTGGGAGGCACTCAAGATCGCACTGCGCAGCGGGCGCATCCAGATCGAAGACCCCGCGACTATGATGGGGTTTACGACCACCGAGGGCCTCAAGCCCGAGCCGGTGCCCCTCTCCGTGAAAGTGATTCTCATCGGCAGCCCCGAACTCTACTATATGCTCGAGACGTTTGACGAGGACTTCCCCAAGCTCTTCTCGGTGAAGGCCGACTTCGACGATGAGCTTCCCTGGGATGAGAAATATATTAAGCAATTGGGGCCCTTTGTAGCAGCGCGGGTGAGAGAGCGTCCCGGGCTGAAGCACTTTCATAAGACAGCGCTTGCGCGTCTGGCCGAGTATGCTGCTGAACTCACCGGAGACCAAAAGAAGCTCTCGGCGCGCTTCAGCGACTTAATGACGATAGTCCGTGAGGCGTCCTACTGGGCGGAGCGCGACGGGGCGCGCTTTGTCAAAGCAGAGCACGTCGAGCGCGCCATCGAAGAGAAATATTATCGCAATAGCTTAATCGAAGAGAAGATCCATGAGCTCATTGCGCGCGGGGATATCTTGGTGGACACGCGTGGGGAGCGCGTCGGATGTGTGAACGGTCTTTCGGTCTTGCAGTTGAAAGATTTTTCGTTTGGGCGGCCCACACGGATCACGGCGAACGTCTTCACGGGTAAAGAAGGCGTGCTCAATGTTGAGCGCGAGGCCGCGCTCTCCGGAAAGATTCACAGTAAGGGCGTCTTGATCTTAAAGGGTTGGCTCGGCGAAAAATTTGCAATAGAGCGCCCCTTGAGTCTCTCGGCGAGCATCACCTTCGAGCAGAGCTACTCGAAGATCGATGGCGATTCCGCTTCGAGCGCCGAGCTCTATGCGCTGATCTCTGCGATTGCTGGGGTTCCCCTCAAGCAGGGCATAGCCGTCACAGGTTCAGTCAATCAGAAAGGGGAGATCCAGCCCATCGGCAGCGTCAACGAGAAGATCGACGGATTTTTTAAGATCTGCAAGATGAAAGGTCTAACCGGTGACCAAGGGGTCATCATCCCCGAGCAGAATATAGATAACTTGATGCTCCGCCAGGAGATTATCGACGCTGTGCGGGAGGGGAGATTTCATATCTACGCGATTCGAACTGTTGAAGAAGGGTTGGAGCTCTTAACAGGGCTGAAGGCGGGCGAGCGCGGCCCTGACGGCAGATTCCCTGAGGGGACAATCTACGCGCGTGTCGAAGCTCGCCTAGAAGAGATTCGCAAGAGCTTAGAAGCCACCGAAAAGGAGGAAGAAGAGAAACCGTGATGAAAGCTCGATGGGTGTTGCTCAGCATCGTGCTTGGGTTTCTCGTGAGCGCAGCAGCTCAAGAGATGCCCCGCACCATCCCGTGCTTGATTGCCAAGCTGCACAGCCCCGACTTCACCATAGACGACCACGAGATCGTGATTGCGCTCGATTTATGGATCGCGCAGAGCCGAGTTGGGCCGGAGATTCCTCAGCCCATCAGCGACGATGTTATGATTCAGATAATTGACTTGTGGGTGCGCGGGGCGG
>CAZODX010000079.1:0-3580 GCA_964578715.1 uncultured Thermotogae bacterium
CTCATATAACGATTGTTGAGTCTAAGATTATTGCCAATGCTGACTGGGGGATGGCTACTTATCTGAAGAAGTGTGGGTATCTAGGAGACATCTTCGACGGCACAGTCGCGATTGATGATAAGACCATCATCGCGGGGAATAATATGACATCGAATCATCAGGGTAACCCAGGCCATCACTACTGGAACCGGCCCGAGGTGCCCGACGGCCAGGTCTGTTTGCCCTAGTGGGAAGAAGAAGTGCACACTCTCTACGTGATAGCGCAGGGCTGACACGCCGCTCGTATTGAGATAAAATGAAGGAACTTCTACACCCTATGGAGGATGAAAATGCTCAAGACGCTGCGATGGGCGTTATGGAGCTGTGTAGGTCTGGTGCTCGTTCCAAGCGCGTGCGTCATTTCAGGACAGCAGCCTCAGCCCCTAGATCCGTGCAGTGTTCAGTTCCCCACGACCGTGCCCCAGATTGAGTTCCAACAGATCGCGACAGGCTTCGCTCGGCCCGTCTACGTCACGCACGCCGGCGACGGCTCCGGACGGCTCTTCGTCGTCGAGCAAGCTGGGATCATTAAGATCATTCGCAACGGGCAGACGCTCGCGACCCCGTTCTTAGATATTCGCGACCGGGTCGAGTCCGGCGGCGAGAAGGGGCTGCTGAGCGTCGCGTTTCACCCCAAATACAAAGAGAACGGGCGCTTCTTCGTCAACTACACGGCGCGCAAAGAGGGCGTGCTCAAGTCGGTCATTGCCGAGTACAAAGTCTCTTCTCATCCCGACGTTGCCGACCGCACCGAGAGAGTGATCTTAGAGATCGAGCAGCCGTTTGCCAATCACAACGGGGGCTTGAACAAATTCGGTCCTGACGGGTTTCTCTATATTGGTCTAGGCGATGGCGGTGCCGCCGGAGATCCGCTCAACAACGCTCAAAGCTTAGATACGCTCTTGGGCAAAATTTTGCGCATTGACATCGAGAAAGAACCCTACGCCATCCCGCAAGACAACCCGTTCGTGGGCCGCGCGAACGCTCAGGGCGAGATCTGGGCCTATGGGTTGAGAAACCCTTGGCGCTTCTCGTTTGATCGCTGCAATGGGAGACTCTTCGCCGGAGACGTCGGCCAGAACCGTCTGGAAGAGATAGACTTGATCGAGAAGGGCAAGAACTACGGCTGGCGCATCATGGAGGGCTCGCAGTGCTTCGATCCCCCGACGCTGTGCAACACTCTGGGGCTGGAGCTGCCCATCGCCGAGTACGATCACTCGTTGGGCTGCTCGGTCACCGGAGGCTACGTCTATCGGGGCACGCGGTTTCCAAATCTCATCGGGCACTATCTCTTTGGCGATTACTGTAGCGGGCGGATCTGGTCGCTGGTGCAAGAGAGATCGGGCAAGTGGACGATGCGCCAACTGATAGACTCGCCGTTTAGTATTAGTTCATTTGGCGAAGACGAGCAGGGCGAGCTCTACGTCGTGCACTACGGTGGGGCGATCTATCGCGTCACGGCGAAGTGAGGGCTTGTGTTCAGGCTGAGTGCTGTTGCCATAGTATTGTTTGCGACACTCACTGCACAGGCCCCAGTTCCTCCAGAGTATGCTGATCTTTATGCACTCTTAGCGAGCAAGCTCCAAAGTACTGAAGACTCTCTCTCAGCAAACTGGGATGGCACAAGATATCCCGTTGTCTTCAGCACGGAGCTCTTAGCGGCGAACGCCAATCAGGGCGAGCGCGTGCTGAGAGAACAAGCCTGGCAGAGCATTCTCTTCAACTTAGACCGTATTCAGTTTCTGGGCGTGCGCGCGGTCAAAGTCGCCGTCAAGTACCCAATACTGATGCCAGCCTTCCCGCGCTCGGCAGAGTATCTCGCGCTGTACAAAAAGCTTGGCGACGAGCTGCGTCGAAGAAATCTAAAATTCTTGGTCCAAATGACGCCGGGGTTTAAGCCCTCAGCCTTGAGCGCCCTGCCCGTCGAACCATACTATGCGAATCTCACCCTCGAACGCTACAAGCGCGAAAAACGCCAGATGGCCGAGATCATCATCAGCGAGATTCGCCCCGACTATCTCACCCTCGAGAACGAACCCAAGACTGCACAAGAGAACACGGGCCTGCCCTTCACCGTGCAGAATTTCACCGAGATTGTGCAGTATATTCTCGATGGGCTGGATCGCAAGGGCGTCTTGGTCGGCGCAGGCGCCGGGACATGGGATAACCGAGCGTACATCGAGAGCCTCGCACGAAACACGACCGTAGACTATATTGATATGCACATCTATCCCGTAAATTTTGACTTCTTGCTTGAGCGAACGCTCCAGATCGCCGAGATCGCTCGCCGACACAACAAAAAGCTCTTTCTCGGAGAAGCATGGCTTTACAAAACTCGCGACGCCGAGCTGTTTGGGCCTGCGGTGGCAGCCGCGCCGAGTCTCTACGCGCGCGACGTCTTCAGCTTTTGGGAGCCTTTAGACGTAAAATTCGTCGAGACGATCTGGAAGCTCACGCACTATCTCAAGATGGACTTCGCGTCGTTCTTCTGGATGCGGTATTTCTTCGGCTACATTGAATACAATGAACAGACAAAAAATCTCTCTCCGTCGGAACTCTTTCAGCTTGCCAACCTTGAAGCTGCCAAAAATATGCTCAAGGACCCACCCATGCTCACCCAGACGGGACTCGCGTTCCAAAGGCTGATCACTGCGCCGTAATCTCCACAAGTTCTCCACAATTGTGCGTATAATACAAGCATCACAAAAGACTGAAGGGTGAGACTATGTTCAAGCGTCGTCTCTATTTTATGCTTGCTTTAGCTGCTCTTGGCGTGCTCGCTGTGGGAGGCTGGGCCTTGGCACAATTGATCTTCGGCATGGGGGAGTACCCCGGCGGAACCCTGAAAGTCGTCTATAAGTTCGAGCGCGCGGAGTTTGGGCCAAGCATCTACACAATGGAAGTCAAGCCCAACGGCGATCGCTTTGATATCACAGAGACGGTCGAGAGCAAAGGGCGCAAGGCCGACGAGATCGGCTCTGGCTTTGGGCCATCCGGCGCAGCCGGCGCTGCCCGCGCCCGCTTCGAGCCGCGCCGCGAAGATATTATTGATCTGTCCCCGTTGTCAGTGCTCGACGAGAAGAAGGTCGAACTCCAGCCCAACCAACGCTACCTCTTGCCCGACGGCGCGGTGCTCCAGACCCAAAACGAAGATCAAATCGCAGGCATCAAGGTGATCCGGGCCATCTACACCCACCCGAACTATCCGGGCCAACGAGTTCTCTTTGCCTTGGCAGACTTGGAGACGAGCAAGCTCTTGCTCTTCCCGCCGTTCCTAGAGAGACAGAAGGACGGCAAGATGGTCAATCGTGTTACGCTCATCGAGTTCTCGTACAAGAAATAATATGATCAGATTAGAAAACGTTGTGCGGGTCTATCAGATGGGCAAGACGCTCGTGCCGGCGCTGCGCGGGCTGAGCTTAGAGATCGCCGACGGAGAATTTGTCGCGATCATGGGGCCGTCGGGCTCAGGCAAGAGCACGCTGATGCATCTTGTCGGCGGGCTGGACGCCCCAAGCGAAGGGAAGGTTTTGCTCGACGG
>CAZODX010000079.1:3590-6466 GCA_964578715.1 uncultured Thermotogae bacterium
GTTCGTCTTCCAGACGTTCAATCTCGTCCCGACACTCTCGGCGCTGAAGAACGTCGAGCTGCCCATGATCTTCCAAGGGGTTCCCAGAAAAGAGCGTTCCGAGAAGGCGCGGCGGCTCCTGGAGCAAGTGGGCTTGGGAGATCGACTCCATCACAAGCCGTCGGAGCTCTCCGGCGGCGAGTGTCAGCGAGTCGCGATTGCGCGTGCGCTCGCCAACGATCCCCAGATTCTCTTGGCCGACGAGCCCACGGGCAACCTCGACGCCGAGTCGGGCGAACAGATCATGCAGATACTCAAAAGACTCAACGAAGAGAAGAAGATGACGATCATCGTCGTGACGCATAATCCCGACGTCGCTCGCTACGCGCATCGTGTGATTCGGATGCGCTATGGGCAGATCGAAGAAGTGTCTCAGAATGCCCAGGGAGGCGTCTAGCCCTATGCTGCTCGACTATTTTGATCTCGCTCTGCATAACATCCGTAGCCGAAAGCTACGGTCTTGGTTAACGGTGCTAGGGATCGTCATCGGGGTCACAGCGGTCGTCGCGCTGATCGCAATTGGGCAGGGAATGAAACGCGCCGTCGAGCGCGAGTTTGAAGCCATCGGCTACGACACGATTATTGTCTTTCCCGGCGCAAGCTTTGCCCAAGGGGGCGGGCCGGGGTTCTTCGGCGGCGGGATCACAGCTCAAGTGCTCGACCTCGATGCCCTCAGACAAGTTCCCCAAGTCGCACAGATCGGCTATCTGCGCATCGAGACGGCGATGGTCACTTCGCAAAAGATGGAGGGCCAGGGCTTTCTCAGGGTGACCGGCCTAGGCCCAGGCGTGAAAGAGAACTTTGGCGGGTATTTTCGCTATTTCGTGCTCGAAGCCGGCAGAGCTTTTGAGCCCGACGATCAATTCGTCGCGGTCCTGGGGAATCGCCTGGCGGCAGACTTGGGCGTTGGTGTTGGGGACCAGATCAGCATAGACAATCAGAGTTTTACGGTGATCGGGGTCTTGCAGCCGATCGAGCAAGGTCGCGGTGGGATCGGTTTTGGCAATATTAATAACGCGCTCTTCGTCCCCGTGAAGGCCCTCGAAGCCCTCAACCAAGACCAGGGCAAAGTCTCCATTGTCTTGGCGAAGGCTGCCAAGGGAGCGAAAGTCGCGGACGTGGCCAGCCGTATCAAAGCTGTGATGGCTCGTCAGGGGACGCCGGTCTCGACGGTGACGGCTGAGGAGATCAGCCAGCGGGTGAGCGGGGTCTTGGGAGCAATTCAGATGACTCTCGCGGCCATTGCGGCGATCTCGCTCTTAGTGGGAGCCGTAGGCGTGATGAACACCATGTACACGTCGGTGTTGGAGCGCACGCGCGAGATCGGCATCTTAAAAGCGATCGGCGCCAAAGACGGGCATATTCTGAGTCTCTTCTTGATCGAATCCGGACTGATCGGGCTGATCGGCGGGGCGCTTGGGGTGCTCTGCGGGGTGGCGCTGAGCAGCGGGGCCAGCGGGTTTGTCACGCGGGCGCTGGCATTTGGCCCCATAGGAGGCGGCGCTGGCGCGGAATTCAGCCCAGAGTTGATCATCGGGACGCTGGTCTTCTCGTTTGTGTTGGGGGCACTCTCTGGAGTGCTGCCGGCGCGCCAAGCGGCGCAGTTGCGCCCCGTCGAAGCGTTGCGCTATGAATAAAAAAATCTTTGTGCTTGGTGTGCTCTTGTTGCTGGGCACCGTCGGCTACGGGAGGATCATCGGCAACTGGAACGGCGCCGTCAGCGTGCAGCCGCAGACGCCCACAGTGATTGACCAAACTCTCGTAAGCGGCTCTTCGACGTTTATATTAGGGCTTTTCTTGGGGGATTTAGCCCAGTCGCCCAGCCGCGCGCTCTCGCGATTGTTTCTCACTGACCCGTCGTTCACGCAGTTGGGGTTCGCTTTGCAAATGATCTGGCAAGCGCCGTCGCTCTTCCAAGGGATGAACAGTTCTCTGCTTCATCTTCAGGGGTACAATAAGCAGCAGATTATCATGGAATACCCTGTGGGGACGCTGCTGTGGCGCTTCGACGCTGTGCTTTCGTCGGGAGGGTTGCGCTATTTTTGGAACCAAGCCGCGATCAACTACGGCGGCACGGCGATGAGCAGCGAGCTGCTGCTTCTGTTCACCAACTTGGGACTGCTGACGGGTCTCAGTCTTGCGTTCAAGGGGAACACCTTTGGCGGCGCGGCCGTGGGAATCAATTTGCTCTTGGGAGCAGAGACGGATTTGACTTCACCGGGCTTTGGCGCAGGAGTCAATTCGTGGGAGTGGTCTCGCATAGATTTGACCATAGAAGGGGCAAGCTTCTTAGAATGGGTTCACTTCGACAGCATCACGCGCTTCACGCGAGCGAACGGATTTGAATACTCACGCTGGGATTTTTATTATGAGCCTGATACAGGGCCATTGAGCTTATTGCTGACTCTTCGGGTCTTGCCCGAAGAAGAGACCAAAGCGCTGACGGCGCTGCTTGATCTCGACGGCCCGGCGCTCTATCTGTACTCGAATTTTCAGAGTTTGCGCGGGCTGAGCTTCCAATACGTCGAGCTGATGGACAATTGGTTCTTGAGCAGCACCGTGGCGCTGGAAGGGAAGCTCTACAAGCGCAAGGGCGCCAACGATATAGATCTGCGGGCGCGGGATTATCTGATAGACATCGCTCGCAAAGATCCCATTACAAACTACGAGCAGACCGACTATGATGCCGTCGTTTCTTTAGAGGGAGTCAGCGATGGCGCCCTGACGATTGCGGGCGATCTCTATTTTCGCAAGGGCGAAGCAACACCGGCCCTGCTGACAAGCCGAGTGAATCTCGACATTGGGCTGAGCAAGAATCTCGCGTTCTCTTCTGGGAT
>CAZODX010000080.1:0-6437 GCA_964578715.1 uncultured Thermotogae bacterium
CGACGCCCGCCCGCCCAAATGCCCCACGGCGCAGCTCAAAGTGCGTGTGCAGGTCCTTCACGGTTAAGAGTATTGTGTCTTGCATGATCTCTCTATCTATATAACCAACATTTGACCAATCGTCCGCCCTGGACTTCGATCATCGGGGGCTCCTGTTCGCACTGAGAGAACTTGGCTGGGCAGCGTGCGGCAAACCGGCATCCCTTCGGAGGATTGATAAGACTTGGCGGCCGCCCCGCGATGAACTCGAGCGGACGGTCTTCGCGCAGCCGGGGCACGCTCGCCATCAGCTTCTGGGAGTACGGATGCAACGGCTTGGGATAGAACTGTTCGGCAGTGCCCCACTCGACCAACTGCCCCGCGTACATGATCGCTACAGAATCGGCCAGCTCGCTCGACGTCGCGATATCGTGCGTGATCAGCACAAAGCTCTTCTGAAACTCTCTTTTGATATTTTTGAGGACGTTCATGATATTCGCTTGGGTGAGGACGTCCAGGGCCGACGTCGGCTCATCTAAGATAATGAGATCGGGGTTGGTCACGAGCGCCATAGCGATCACGACGCGCTGGCGCATCCCGCCGCTCAGCTCGAACGGGTATCGCTGTAAGAAATCAGCGGGGACGCCCACGAGCTGCACGGCCTCGCGCGCCCGCGCCCACGCGCTCTTCTTGTCCATCCCCTTGTGAATGATCAACGGCTCTGCGATCTGCTCCCCGACTTTTAAGACGGGATTGAGGGAATTCATGGCGGCTTGGGCGACCATCGAGATCTTCGTCCAGCGCACTTCTTTGCGAAAACGCTCTTCACTCCAGGGCATCACGTCCACGCCGTCGAGTTCGACTCGCCCGCTATAGGTGTGGACGTTGCGCGGCAAGAGCCTCAAGATCGCCTTCGCCAACGACGTCTTCCCACACCCCGACTCCCCCAAGATCGCCAGGGCTTGGGTGCGCCCCAGCGCAAAACTAATATTGTCCACGGCCTGGACAATCCCCTGCGTCGTGCGAAAGTATAATTTCAGATCGACAACACGAAGCAAGGGACCGGCCAGCCCTGGCTCGGTGACCGTTTGATTCTGCACGCCCGTCTTTTCTCTCATAGCTCTCTCAATCTGGGATTGAAGATGCGATCCAGCGCAAACCCCAACAGCGAAAACCCCAACGCCGTGAACATCAAGAGTATCGATGGGCTGAGCACCCAATAGTAATAGCCCTTGTAGAGTGCGCCGTTGTTCTGGGCGTCGTTAAGGATCTTGCCCCAGGTCGGCAGCACGGGATCGCCCAGCCCCAAGAGCCCTAGCGATGCTTCTAAGAAAACCAAGCTGGGAATGAGCGTGACAAACCCCGGCACCAAGATCGGGATGATCCGTGGAGCCATATAGCGCACGATAATGCGCAGATTGCTCGCTCCGTAGGCGCGCGCGGCTTCTATATAGGGCGACTCTTTGATCTGTAAGAAGATCGCGCGATAGACTTTAATTCCCGCGGTGAAGATCGACAAGAGCGTGATCGCGATCATCATCACCCAGATGCTGCGGGAGTAGAACGTCCCGATGATAATCAAGATGGGCAAGGCGGGCAGAATGATATTCACTTCAGTAATTCTCTGGATGAGCGCATCGACCCAGCGCCCGTACCATGCCCCAATCGCCGCGATAATCAGCGTGGTGAGGCTTGTCCCTACGGCGACAATAAACCCGAACGCCAGTGCCACCGGAGCCCCCCATAGTAGAGCTATCAGCAAATCGCGGCGCTTGTGGTCGGTGCCGGCCAGCCCATAGACTTTTCCGTAGACGACGAGCTTGGCATCTATGTTTGAGTTCTCCTCGAAGAGCGTCCCGGTGATCTGGAGCTCGTAGCGGCCCTTGAGGGGGGCTTGGCCCGACGGAGCTGCAAAGAGCCCGACTTCTGGAGGGCGATTCCCCAAGCGCCGCTCCAGGCGCGTATCTTGAGAGATGCTGTAGCGATCACTGGCAGTGAGCTTGCGATCCCCCAACGAGATCTCTCGGCCGTCGGGGGTGCGCCAGCGCAGCATAGCGTAGGGCAACAGTTCAGCATACTTGGCTTCGAGAAAGAGCGTGAGCTCGCTGGGGAACTCGTCGTAGGGGTACTCAAACACCAGCGAGATCGTGACGGTCTTGTCGGAGCGGGCCTTGGTCGCTTGGCCACGCACTACGCGTGCGTGAAGGGGAGAGGGGCTGGGCGGAAGAGTGCTTATGACGATTGTTTCGGGAAGTTTTTTTGTCGAGAAGAGATTGAGCCATGCGGGCTGGGCATAGCGCGGGCTCTCCTGCCAGACGTCCTCGCCGCCGCGCCAGAGCCGAATTGCTTCGTCATAAGGAAGTATGATCACGGCGACGATCGCTAAGAGAATTAAGGCCGCGATGATCACCAAGCCGACAAGGGCCGAGGGGTAGCGGCGGATCTGCTGCAGGCCGGAACGGATGGCGTTCACACTGTACTCCCCTCCGCTGCACCGACTTTGACCCGCGGGTCTACTAACGCATAGATAATATCTAACAGAAAGACCGTCAATGCCAACAGATACGCATAGATCACCGTCGCGGCGACGATCACCGGGGTATCATAGAGTCCGATCGCTTGGAAGGTGAGCCGTCCGATCCCCGGCCAGTTGAAGACCGTCTCTAAGATAATCGCGCCGCTCCACAGCCCGATGAGCAAGAACGCAAACTGTGTGATGATCGTGGGCAAGGTCGGGCGCAGGATATACCGACGCTCGATGATCCCCGAGGGCAGCCCCTTGGCGCGCGCCATCTCGACGTAATCTTCGCTGGCAAAAATTAAGAAGAACGTGCGCCGCGAGTAAATCGAGATGAAGAGCGCGCTGAGCCACAGGGCCACCGTGGGCAAGATCATGTGCTTGAGGACGCTCAGCGCGTACTGCAGGGTCTCTTTGGGCGGGGGAGCGTCGACCATGCCCCCAAAGGGCAGGATTTTTAAGAGCGACGCGAAGATGAGAATCAGAAAGATCCCGTAGAACCACGCGGGCGCTGCCGAGGTGGGCGTCAGCGCTATGACGAGTTTATCCCAAAAGCTCCCATAGCGACGCGACAGCCACAGCCCGGCAAAGAGCGAGAAGAAAAACAGCAAGAGATTCGCCGTGCCAAAGAGCAGCAGCGTCGCGGGCAATCTCTCTAAGAGAATCAGCCGAACTTGACGAGAGCCGGAGTCGCTGGAGAGCTGCTCAGCGCGTCCTAAGTTGAGCGAGAGCGCGTCCCACAGATACACGAAGCTGCGCACCAGGAAGGGCTTGTCCAGCCCCAAGCGCTTGTATTCGAGCTCCTTGCGCTGATCTATAATGCGGCGCAGCTCACTGGGCGGCAGCCCCTGCAGCGAGCGATCCCCCAACACCGAAGCCCCGATGGCTTCGTCGATCTGGGCCTTACGGATCTGATCGACGTAGCCGCCCATGTTCGCGATCAGAATAGCCAAATAGACCCCAACGACGACCGTGAGCGCCAGGGCGACCACACGGTAGACCGTGTATGTAACGACCCTCCTGATGGTCTCGGTCATTGTTCACTGGACTGTGACGAATGTCGTTTCCTCCGTTGAGGGGATGCTGACGAGCTTCGAGACGACGATCACTTCGAGGCGATTGCCCCCGGCGGCGAGCTTGGCCGTCTGTTCTGGGGTGAGCGCGACGCGCCACAGCCCGTCGTGAACGGCTTGGGCTTCCCCGACGAGCGCGAGCTGGCCTGTGGCGTCAAAGACCAAGAATTTTACGAAGTCTATGTCTTTCACCGCATAGGGCTCGCCCTTGAACGTCACGGTGACGTCGAACTCTGCTGAGCTGCCGAGCTGGACTTGCATCGGCCCGGAGACTTCGACTTCGGCGATGCGGGGCTCGCTGAAGCGTAGCCATTTGTCTGGGGGATCGGGGAAGTCCGCAAATCGCTTAATGACTATATTCTTCTCGACGGGGTAGACGGAGTCGAGATAGAACGGCCCATTGCCGACCCAGAAATGTTTGTGCTTGTTGTACCATTCACCGAGCAGTCTATAGCGCTCTTTCGCTTCTTCGGGGGTGATGAACTCTTTGAGGGTATTTTCGTAGGGGATGAACCCCTGCTCGAACGCTTGAGCGCGATATTTCTCTAAGATCGCCAGAGCCGGCCCGGCGATGTAGTTCGTGCGCTCGACCTTGAGCTTGTCGGACTTGGCGGCGGAGAACGCGAGCTCTTTGTTCTGCTCAGCGAGAATCCCGATGACAAACGCTTGCAGGGGCGTCGAGGTGAAGAGATAGTCAGCCCGCGACGAGGCGATCCACTCGGCGTCGGGGTAGAAGAGATCGCTGTAGACTTCGACGACGAGCGGGTCTTTCTGAATGATCTTGAGGCCCTTAAAGTGCCTCATGAACGACTCGAACGACGAGACGGCTGCTTCGTCGTAGATGGGGCTATCGGGCTTGGCCCGCTCAAAAGACAGAATGAAGCTGAGCACGAAGTCGGCCAAAGAGACTTGCGAGCCGTCGTGCCACTTCATCTGGAAGAGATTTTCTGAGTAATAGACGACGGTCTTGGTCTTGGCCGTCACCCCTTCGGGGTACTTCTCGCCGACGGTGATGAAGCGGTGCTGCACGGGGTCCCAGTCGGCCCAGGCGTCTGCGGGGACTGTGATCTCTGGGAGGAATTCTAAAGTGAGCCAGTCGTGGGTTTTGACGACGGGGATGCCCTCCTGAACATAGACTGCGGCGGACTTGACGCGCTGCGGCCAATAGAGCCCGGTGAAGGGATCAGGCAAGGTGGCGTAATCGGTCGTAGCACGGATGACCATGATGTCGAAGATCCAGTTGGTGCCGGCGACGGGGTTCCATGCCTCGGTCATCAAGCTGGGCGCGCCCCAGGTGAGCCTTTCGGCCTGGCGGCCTTCGACGCGCAGGGTGAGCGGCCACAGGAATGAGCCGGACATCCCAGCGGCCAAGTCCGAGGCTAATCTCACGTCGGCACGGCGTGCCCAGATGTCAATGTTGTCCAAGAGCCAGACCCGCACCGAATCTTTCATGGCCAATCTCAGGGCTCTCTCCATGAGCTCCTGGCGCTCCTCAAACGTCTTGTACTCGCGGCGGCCTAAGCGATCCGCGACCGCATCGAATTCCGGATCGGGCTTGTACGCCTGCCAGAGGGTATCGGGCCGCCCGCGCGGCGTGTAGTAGAAATCAAAATTCCCCGCAAGATCGCGGCTGACGACCGTCGAGACCCACCCTGCTGTGTAGAGGTGCCATTTGCCGTCGGCGGGGTCGCTGCTGATCCAGATGGGCGAGGCCTCTTGGGCCGTCTTGTACTGACGGTCTACTTCAAATCCCAAATTCTCTAGGAGCGTCGCGATGTAATCGCCCACTTCGCGGCGCTTGTCCTCAACACGGATGAGAAAGATCAGTTTGACCGGCTCGTTGTTATAGTACCATTTGTTGTTTCTTAGTTCCGCGCCGAGTTTTTGCATCTCTTCGGTGATGACGGCGCGGGCCTTCTCGGGGTTTGGAGCGTAGTACGCTTCGAGTTCTTTGGCGACGTGGGCCAGCCGCGCATAGTCAGGGAAGATCGTATTGATGGGCAGATATCTGGGCACGGCCAGCCCGCCGTAGAGCTCTTGGGCGATATAGTTTCTATCGACGAGCCAGTTGAGGGCCTCGCGGATCGCCGGGACGGAGAACGGATTGAGCTGCCCATTCTTGAACGTTGGCCCGACGGGGTTGAGCGTGAGTTCGACAGAGCCTCCATAGGACGTCTCGTACCCCAAGACGGGCGAAGTTTTCACTTTGCGGGCCAATTCTGGGTCGCGAATCCCGGAGGCGTAGAGATCCATCTGGCCTGCGGCGAGCATGTCGATCACTTTGGCTTGGTCGGGCTCTTGGACGAAGACGATCTCGTTGACGAGTCCTGGGGGCGGCTGGACTTGCGGGCGCTCTTGCGGGGGTGGAGTGGGTTGCTCACCGGGAGTGAGCGTCTCTGTCGGTTCTGTCGGTGGTGTAGGTGGTGTCGGCTCCGTTGTCGGGGGTGGCGTGGTCGGCGGCTGTGTCTCTGTCGGGGGTGGTGTCGGTTGTTGAGTGACTTGCGGCGGCTGCGGCGGTTGTGGCTGCTGCCACGGCTGCGAGATCAACAAGAACGCGATGCCGATCACAACTAAGATCCCGATAGTGAGCCAGATGCGGCCCTTCTCAGTCATATCGTCCTCCCTTGCTCTGTCATGAGCTCCCCTTTAGCCTACCATAGAGAGCATTGGAAATTCAAATCGCTTTCTGGACCTTGCCGGCCTTCAGGCATCTTGTGCAGACGGTGATCTTAGCGATCCGTCCATCGATCAGGGCGCGGACTTTCTGCAGATTGGGCTTAAACGTTCGGTTGTTGCGATTTCCGGCGAAGCTCACCTGATTCCCAAATCGCGTCGTCTTGCCACAGATAGCACAGGCGGCCATAGCT
>CAZODX010000081.1:0-6344 GCA_964578715.1 uncultured Thermotogae bacterium
CGCACGGCAAGCTCGACAAGGCGACGATCCAAGCCCTCATAGATTTTCACAACACCGAGAACTTAGAGATGCGCTTACAGAAAGATCCGCAGTTTCTGGACGCGCGGGTCTTGCGGTTTTTGGAGGAGAAAGCGAAGCTGCTTTAGGTTACCATCTCTCCTGTTTTAAATCCTGCACATGCTCAAAGTGGCGGTCGCGGGTTACTAGGACTAAATCATGTTGTCGTGCGATAGCAGCAATCCAGATATCGTTCTCTGGGATGGGATGCCCTTGCTGGCGCAGCTGATTCTTGATCAGGCCGTATAAGCGTGCTGTTTCTATGTCACATCCCAAAACAGCATTGGTCGCAGCAAATGACTCGATCTGAGCAAGGTTCTCGTCGACTCGGCTCGATTTTCTCGCTCCAAAGTATAGCTCTCCAAGAACGATGCTCGCTACGAAGACCTCCGCCGCTTGAGCGAGGCGTTCCTGGAGGGCTGCATCGCCTCCTAGGAGAGCTACGATAATATTTGTATCGAGCAAGAATCTACCAGGCATTTTGATCGACTTGCTCGCACTCTGCTTCGATGGCTTGGGCCATAGCGCGGGCGTCCTCCGCATTCAGTACCCCAAAGAAACGAAGGAGCTGCTTCCCCGGCACGCCCGTGGGAAGGGAGAGGGCTAAAGCACGAGTGAACTCTAGCACTCGCTTTTGGAGCTCTGGGGGCAAGCGATCAAGCTCTTTGATGATCTCTTCCTCGATGGTCATGAAGTCACCTCTGCTAAGAAAGTATAGCTATGCCTCAGCGATGTGTCAATGCGGGGTGTTCCGCTGAGAGCTAGGAGCTCACGCTTTGAAAGCTCTTGCGGTATAGCATAGCTGGGCTTTCGCCGGTCAAGAGCCACAGAGTTTCCCGCTTCCAGTCTGAAAACTTGACAAACCCGCCCCCGTCTGTTATAATCCAGTTAGCAGACTAGAGTCGAGTCTGCTAATTTCGAGAAATGACAGAACAGTAAAGGAGGTGGTACCATGACCAGACTTCCCGAACTCTGGCGTGAACCCTTTGCGCTGTCGACGCGGCTGAGCCGCCTGATGGACGAACTGTTTGCCGACTTCGACCGCAGCTTGTTCTTCGACTGGACGCCCTTTGAGACCTTCGGGCGGACCGATATCTATGAAAAGGACGGCAAGCTCGTCTACGAGACGGAGCTGCCCGGGGTCAAGAAGGGCGATATAGAAATTAAGGTCGAGGACGGCCGGCTCGTCATCAGCGGCGAGGTCAAGCGCGACGAGCGCATCGAGCGCGAGAACTACTTCCGCATCGGCCGTCACTACGGGAAGTTCCAGCGGGTCTTCCCGCTCCCCGAGCAGGCCGATGATCCTAAGAAGATCAAGGCCAGCTTCGAGGACGGTATCTTGAAGGTGACGGTGCCGCTGCGGGAGTCGCTCAAGCAGAAGGAGAAGCCCATCGAGATCAAGGTCGAGTGACGCTTCGTGTCGGGTTTGCGCAGCCCGACCCCCTTTGGGGATCGGGCTGCTTTTTTTTGTTTAATCCCACACAACTGTTACTAAGTTGCTCAAGTGTATGTCTTGATCTTTGGTAATAAGGCAAGCATTGTGGATTCGGGCTACGGCTACAATGAGCCGATCATGGATCTCCGGGATCACCGTTAAGTATGGAAGCTCTTCGAGCTGCTCACGGGTTAGAGGTACAAGCTGAAAATTCTCACCACGATCTATTTCGGCCAACACGTCCAGTAAGGAGAGCGAGACACGCCCTTTCTCGCTGAGGTAGGCCAATTCAGCGAGCACAATAGCTGGGATCAGTCCCAGAGAGCGCCCGCTGTCTATGCGCTGCAAGGCGGCCCGGGCTTCCTTGCCCAGACGGTCACTGCGCCCTGCTAAGTGCCAGATCAACGGATGGGTATCAAGGACGAAGCGATCGGGTGCGCTCAAACTCTTGCTCCCATACCTGTGTGGCCTCGTCGATCTGCGCGTCGGTAAGCGCGCTCAGTTGAGGGAATTTGCCTGCCAAGGCTACAGCACGCTTTTTGGCTCTTTTTGGGGTGAGCTGGCCTTTGAGCCACGCGATGCGCCTTTCCAGTCGTGACAGCTCCTTCACAATCTCTTCTTTGGAGAGCATTGGTACCTCCCTAGGTATCTTACCTGGGGTCTTGACGAGAGTCAAGCTGGGGGATGCTAAAATCTCTCCCAATTGATCGGTTCGGTAAAATCGGGCAGGCCTTCTGCTGTCAACGGGACTTCGGCTCGCTCAATGGGGATAACCGGGAAGCCCGACCCGAATCTATAAATATATGTGTAAGGCTTCTCGTCCCTGTAGTGCAAAAAGACTTGAGCTATGAGCTTGGCTTTCTCTAGAAGGATCGGCTTACTGACGTTGTCGCGGCGCGCGATCCCCAGATCGAAGAGATCTTTCGTGTTGAGCACATACGCCGAAAACGTCACGGCGAAGTCTTCAAATTCGTTGGTCATGGCGTAGGTGGGCGGCCCGCCGAACGGCTCACGCACGTAATTGATCATATCGGCCCCGGAATTTTTATGCAGTGACGCCCACTCGCGCTTGAGCGAGGCGCCCAGCTTAATGAAGTGAATAAAGTGCGCCAGCTCGTGATAGAAGACCCCCGTAAACCGCCGCCCCGGCGTCGTGCGGTACATCTCCAAGATGCGCTCAGCCGAGAGAAAGCGCCCTTCGACCTCGTTCGAGGGGGGCAAAAACTTAATCTGATGCAGCCCTTCTATCAGATTGAGACCCAACGAGCGCAGCGCCCGCCACATCTGGTCGCAGTGATGATCTTCGAGCTCCCCGGCCTCTTCTTCGTAGGAGATGCGAATCCCTAGCTCGGCAGCGATCTCGACGCAGAACGTCTTGGGGAATGTAATATCGAGCTCGACGGTGAGCGCGACGCTGTTGGTGTGAAAGAATACGACGCGCCAGGGCTGATTAAGGCTCTCTGTATCGGCCTCAGCGAGCAGATCGAACGAGCTATGGCCCATCGTGAGGGCGACGGGCTGATCGAGATCGGGCTTATAGAGCTGTGCCCAAGCCCATAGCTCCAACGGTCTTATTTCAAAGTGCAGACGGACGGGGCCGGGCGCCGTCGGCGTGAACGAGACTTCATAGTGTACCCCTGGATCGACAGTTGCTTTATACGCCCCGGTGACCGTCGCCTGGGCCGCGACCGCATATGCTGCGAGAAAGAGAGCAATCAAAATTTTTGTGCGCATAGGCTACCTCCATCTGAAGATCTTTCTGGGGATATTGTAGCACACGGCGCGCGTGGGCTGACAGTTAGGAGGTCTTGCCCAGCTCGAGGAAGATCTCGCCCTTGCGGAACGCCCGCACCGTGCCGTCGGACTGCGAGATCGTGATCGCGATGGAGTTGGTGACGGCGGTGATCGCTGCGGCCGCGCGATGGCGCGCCCCAAGCCCCGGCGGCAGCTCCTTGGGGGAATAGGGTGCCGCGATGTGACAGCCCGCCGCTAAGATGACCCCGTTGCGCCGGATGACGAACGCCCCGTCTAACGCGGCAAACTCCCGAATAGTCTCTTTGAGTTTCGGGTCGAGAATATTCTTTTTGCTGTCGGCGTAGCCCTTGAAGGGGTTGAGCACCATGGGGTGGGCGTATTTGAGCACATTGGCCGTATCGCCGAGGACGAACATCGTCCCGACGGGGCGGCCTTCGCGGCCCTCGTGCGCTATTTCTAAAGCGATGCGGATGAGCGTCTCGAAGACCTCGGGCATCATGCGCTTGCTGAAGACCTTCAGCGAGGGCGCGTGCACGATCTGCAGCTCTTGCGTGGGTTTTACTACAAAGAGCGTATCCAAGAGCCGACTATGGGGCGGCCCAGAGATGCAGACGACCCGCTCGCTCTGTTTGACCCAGCCGTTGAGCAGCGCGATCGCCAATGCGGCGCGCGCCTCGCCGCGTCTTGTCAGCTCGACATCGGGGATCGTTATGGCCCGCTGGCCCGAGCTCTTCAGCAGCTCGCCCACGCGCCGGTCGTGAGTCACGATGATCAAATTCCGGATATTGAGTTTTTGGGAGAGCTCAGCGAGGCCGTGGTGATCGAGCCCCAAGGCGTCGGCCCCACAGATAACTGAGCGAATCTTGGTCTGGGCGAGGAGGCTGCCCAGCGCTCGCAGCAGCGCGCTCGTTTGCGTGGCCAGGGGCTTCATCATATTGAGAGGGCAGGGGAGGGGATGCCCTAGGTGGTCGGGAGCCAGATTCTAGAGCATCCCCCTCCCCTTGGCTCCAGCACCTATGGCTTTGGCGTCTGTGGCGTTCCCGACGGCGCTTTCGGGGCCTTGGCATACTTCGCGGGGTTCTTGGTGAACTTGTCGCGACAGCCCGGGCCGCAGGCGTAGAACGTCTGGCCTTGGTGGGCCAAGCTGACCGCTGCCGTCTTGAGGACCGTCTTGCCGCAGACCGCGCATTTCACAGATTCGGTCATCGCTGCTCACCTCCTTCTGTGATCTCTATAATGTGGTATTGGAGCTCGCCGATGGGTGCGTGGACAGTAATAGACTCGCCGGGCCGACGTCCCAGCAAAGCTCGTCCCAGCGGGGACTCCGTCGAGATGTGATCGCGTTCGGGGTCGGCCTCACCGGGACTGACGAGCGTGAGCGTGTGCGCGCGACGCGACCGCGCCTCCCGCACGACCACGCGGCAGCCCAGCTCCACCCTATCTTTGGCCTGCGCGCGTGCGCGTGCAGACACCACTGCAGCAACTGTTTGCATAATCTCGTGCCTCCTTCTGCTCGATGGGGAAGAATTGAAGAATTAAAGAAAGAAGCTGGGCCGGATGCTGAAGCATCCGTCTGAGGGAGAGGGAAGCCCGCTGAAGGGGGCTTCTCAGCGTGCTTGAGCACGCGTGCATCTGCTGAGACGGCGGATTCATCCGCCGGTCCTGACTCGGACGTATCAGGTCACTCCTCGAGGTGCGCATCTGCGCACTTGCACAACTATAACGAATATATTATAATACCCTCCGTGGGGGGTTGTCAAGGAGCTATGAAATACGCGCCATATATCTATCTTTTTAAGTGTCTGTCGCACCGGTCGCGGCTGCGGCTGATGGAACTGTTAGCCGCCCACGGGGAGATGACCGTCTCGGAGATCGTCGCGGCGTTCCAAGGGGAGGAGATCGAGGACCGCGACCCCAGCACGATCTCGCGCAACTTAACTATTCTACGGCAGCAGGGCTTTGTGACCCCGCGCCGCGCAGGCCAGACGAAATACTATTCACTGAACATTGCCAAGATCGAAGAGACATTTGCGGATTTTCTCAAATTCTTGCGCACGGCCAAGACCCGCCTGAAGTAGCCCCCTATTTGACTGCCCGGGAGCCTCTCCCGTATGATACGTCTACGAAAGCTCCAACGTTGGGAAAGGGGGAAACGGGAACGTATGAGATGGATCGCGATCACCAACCAGAAGGGTGGCTCCGGCAAGACGACGACCGCGGTCAACTTAGCTGCTGCGTTAGGGGAGAAGAAGCGTCGGGTCTTAGTGATGGATCTCGATCCGCAGTGCTCAGCCACGTCGTGGTTCGGTATCAAGAATACTGATAAGGGCGTCTTTCGCGTCTTTGCCGAAAACGGGAACGTTTTAGATATTCTCAGCGAAACCAACATTCCCAACGTTGCGGTCGTGCCGGCCAGCCCCTGGCTGGTAGGAGTGGAGAAGGCCCTCGCTGGAGAAGTAGGCGCGGAGACGATCTTGCGCCGCCAGCTGCGCAATCTCCCTTCCGATCGCTGGGAGTATCTCTTGATCGACTGCCCGCCGGCGCTGGGGATTCTGACGATAAACGCCCTGGCCGCTGCCAGAGAAGTGCTCGTCCCTGTGGAGGCCCACGTGCTGGCGCTGGAGGGCCTGGCCCAGCTGCTGCAGACCGTTGACGTCGTCAAAGAACGACTCAACCCGGAGCTGGAGATCTGCGGGATCTTGGCGTGTCGCGTGGACGGGCGCACGCGCCATGCCCAAGAAGTCGTAGAGCACCTCCGAGGCCGATTCGGGGATCTTGTCTATAAGACCGTTATTCGCGAGAACGTGCGTCTGGCGGAGTGCCCGTCGTTCGGCAAGCCCATTATGCACTATGATCCGCGCAGCTATGGCGCTCAAGATTATCGGGCCTTGGCTACCGAAGTGATTCGACAAGAGAAGCGGAGGGAGTGAGCATGGCCAAGCGCCGCACTACTATTGGGACAAACCCCCTCGATGCGGTCATCCCGGCTCGGCAAAAGATACACGAGGGTGAGACGCCCCCCAGAGTGCTGAAAGAACGTCTGACCGTCCATCTGCCCGTCGATTTGATCGAGCGCGTCAAGAACGCGGTCTACTGG
>CAZODX010000082.1:0-6310 GCA_964578715.1 uncultured Thermotogae bacterium
CCCTCATCTGCAGGGCAGCCCCATCGCCAAGGGGCAGATCGTCACGCGCATCATTGACGGCATGTGCTTAGCGGTAGACCCCAAGACGGGTCGGCCTATCAGCGAGGCCGAGCGCCTGGCGCAGCTAGGCATAAGGGTCTGAAGGAGGCCTCCATGTGCGGCATTGCCGGGTACTTTGAGCTGGAGCGCACGAGCTCGCGCTGCGCCGTCTCTCTTGAAACAATGCTAGAGAGACTGCGCCATCGTGGGCCGGACGACTCCGGCATCTGGCGCAACAAGCGAGCAGCCCTGGGGCACACCCGGCTTGCCATTATCGATGTGCCCGGCGGCCACCAGCCCATCGCCAATGAAGACGGCTCGGTGCACATCGTCTATAACGGCGAGATCTATAACTTTCTCGATCTGCGCCCCTCGCTGATGCACCGCCATCAGCTGCGCACGCGCACCGACACCGAAGTCGTCGTGCACAGCTATGAAGATCACGGCCCCGATTGCGTCAAGCTCTTCGATGGGATGTTCGCATTTGCTCTTATTGATGGCGACGAGCTCTTCTTGGCGCGCGATCCGTTGGGGGTTAAGCCCCTCTATTATGCTCTTGTCGATGGGCGGCTCTATTTCGCCTCGGAGATCAAAGCCTTGCTGCCGATCACGTCCGATATCGTAGAATTTCCGCCGGGCCACTGGTTCCACAGCAAGCTCGGCTGGAAGAAGTATTTTGATCTGTCATCTTCAGGCGGCACGCCAAACAGTCCAGACGAAGTCTGGGCTGCGCTCGTGCGCGATGCTCTGAGCGCGTCCGTTACGAAGCGCTTGATCTCCGATGTGCCCGTTGGGGTCTTCTTGAGCGGGGGATTAGACAGTAGCCTTGTTGCGGCCTTGATGAAAGAGCATATCCCCGGTTTGCATTCGTTCTCCGTGGGCACGCCCCACGGCCAAGACCCCCACTGATGCTCCAGATATTGCCCACGGTGATCTATCACTTAGAGTCGTTTGATTTCGCGCTGGTGCGCAGCGCGAGTGCCAATTATTTTGTAGCTCGGCTTGCAAGAGACTTCGTCAAGGTCGTGCTCGTGGGCGAAGGCGCCGATGAGCTCTTCGGTGGGTATCACTATCTCAAAGAGATTGCAGACGAAGAACAGTTACGTCGCGAGCTCGTGGCCATCACCAGCCAACTCCATAACTCCAATCTTCAAAGAGTCGATCGCATGACGATGGCCCACGGCATCGAAGGGCGCGAGCCCTATCTCGACTTAGAGTTAGTTCAGCTTGCCCTCGAGATCCCCGCGAAACTTAAGCGCCACAACGGGATCGAGAAATATATTCTGCGCCGGGCGTTTGAGGGCCTGCTCCCCGATGAGATCCTCTGGCGCGAAAAGGAGAAATTCTCGCGTGGGGCCGGCTCAGCTCTCGTCTTTGAACAGATCGCCGAGCGCGAGATCTCTGATAGAGAATTTGCGCGCGAGCGCCATCTCCCTACGGGATTGACGCTGCGCTCCAAAGAAGAGCTCTATTACTACCGAATCTGGCGACGTTACTTCCCGGATACGGTCATCCATTGTTTAAGTTGGACACCCCGCCCCGAAGCGAGGTGATCGCTCATGCCCAAGAACATCAATTACACCGTCATCGGTGCTGGACATGGCGGCAAGGCTATGGCCGCTCACTTAGCTCTAATGGGCTATCCCGTCACCTTGTATAATCGCACCCCGGAGAATATAAAGACTATTAAAGCGCGCAAGGGCATCGAACTGGAGAGCTTCCCCGACGGCCCACACGGCTTCGCCAAGCTCAAAAGTGCACGTCGGACTTAAAAGAAGCCCTCGCCGAGGCGCACGTCGTGATGGTCGTCGTGCCCTCATCGGCCCATAGGGAGCTGGCCCAAGCCTGTGCCCCGCACCTGAAAGACGGGCAAATGGTCATTCTGCACCCTGGACGCACCTGCGGCGCCATTGAGTTCGTCAAAGTACTTCGAGATAATAACTGCCCAGCGGACGTGATCGTCGCTGAGACCGAGACGTTCATCTACGCGAGCCGTTCGATCGGCCCGGCGCAAGCTCGGATTTTCAGCATTAAAGACGCCGTGCCCCTGGCCGCCCTGCCTGCCACCAAGACCCAAAAAGTCTTAGAGACTATCACCGACGCTTATCCCCAGTTCATAGACGGGGGCAATGTGCTCCAGACCGGGCTCGACAACATGGGCGCGGTCTTCCATCCGGCGTTGACGATCCTCAATGCGGGCTGGATCGAGTCCACCAAGGGGAATTTTCAGTTCTATATTGACGGGGTGACGCCCTCGACCGCACGCGTCTTAGAAGTCTTGGATCGCGAGCGCGTCACGATTGCGGCGGCGTTGGGCATTCGCGCTATGACCGCAATGGAATGGCTCAAGATGGCCTACGACGCCAAGGGCGACAATCTCTACGAAGCGATCCATGCCAACCCCGGCTACTACGGGATCATGGCGCCCAGTCGCTTGGAACATCGCTATATCTTTGAAGACGTGCCCATGAGCTTGGTGCCCATAGCTGCCTTGGGGAAGCGCTACGGCGTGGAGACCCGCGCCATAGAGAGCTTAATTCACTTAGCGAGCATCATCCATCGCACGGACTACTGGCGGCGCGGGCGCACCCTCGATAAGTTGGGTATTGAACACTTGAGTGTCAGCGAGCTGACGCGCTACGTCAACGAGGGCGTGCTGCCCTAAAAGGGCCATAGCCTGGGAATGACCAGCATGGCCACAAGCCACGCAAGAATATTCATCCCCAGCCCCACCCGCACGTAATCAGAAAATCTATAGCCCCCAGGCCCAAAGACCAACGTGTTCGATTGATGACTGATAGGCGTCATGAAGCTCGACGAGGACGCCACCGCCACCCCCATCAAGAACGGATAGGGGCTGACTCCTAACTGAGTAGCGAGCGAGATCGCAATGGGGGCCAGAAGCACTGCCGCGGCAGCATTGGAGAGGATCTCCGTGATGAGTGACGTAACTCCTACCAAGGCCCCAAAGACGAAGATCGGTCCCAGGCCGCCAATGCCCTGGAGGATCAGCTCGGCCAAGAGCCGAG
The DNA here is from genome assembly GCA_964578715.1 of uncultured Thermotogae bacterium. Classification (GTDB taxonomy): domain Bacteria; phylum Bipolaricaulota; class Bipolaricaulia; order RBG-16-55-9; family DRXL01; genus JANXCC01. The sequence continues at coordinate 3,069 of CAZODX010000082.1, forward strand.
CCGCCCCTGTCTTCTCCAGCGCGATCCCCGCAGGGATCATCCCCGCCAGAAGAAAGATCACCTTCCAATCTATAGACTCATAGGCTTCTTCGAGGGTAAGGCAGCGCGTCAGCACCATGAGCACCGCGCCGAGCACCCCGGCAAGACTGATATGGAGCACCCCAAGCGCGGCCAGCGCCAGCACCCCCGCGAAGATGAGCAGCGCAAGAAGGGCTTTTTCAGTGCGCAGGGCTTGAAAGGCCAACGGGCTCATGAGAATAAAATTCTCTCTGGGGATCTGAGCCAGCCGATGCTCCGGCCCCTGCAATAAGAGCGTATCGCCAAACTCCAACGGGATCTGCGAGAGCTGGCCGCGCAAGAGCGCCCCATGCCGCGCAATCGCCAGCACCGTCACCCCATAGCGATTGTGAAAGTCTAGCTCAGCAAGGGTATGCCCGATGAACGCAGCGTTGGGCGCGAGCGTCGCCTCGACGCGCTGGATCTGATCTGACGAATGCCACGGATGGGTGTACTCGACCTCGGGACGGATCTCTAGGCCCAGCTCGTCCTTGAGCTTTAAGATCTCTTCGGCCTTGCCGGTGACGACGAGCACGTCGTTGGCGTGGATGCTCGCCCAGCCCCAGATGTCGAAGATCTCGCGCGGCCCACGCCGAATCGAGAGGATCTCAACGCCGCGCTCGCGCCAGCCCAGCTCATGCAGCCGCCGACTGATGAGCTTCGACCCCGGAGGCACGATCAATTCCGTCAGATACTGCTTGGGCATCGAATCGGTTATTTCTTGGGTGCGGCGCACCGGGATGAGATGGCGCCCGACCAGTGTCATATAGAGAACGCCGACGAGCACGAGCGCGATCCCAATGGGGGCGAACTCGAAGAGCTCAAACGGACGCAGCCCGTGCTGCACCCCAATGGCACTCACTAAGATATTGGGCGGTGTCCCGATAAGCGTGCACACCCCACCCAAGAGCGATCCATACGCCAGGGGAATTAAAAGCTTAGAAGGGCTGATCTGACTCTGGCGTCCCAGCTCCATCACCACGGGCAACAGGAGCGCGACCGCCCCAACGTTGTTAATAAACGCCGAGATCGCCGCGACAGCAAGCATGATCACGAGAATGAGAGACCATTCGCGCCCCCCAGCGATAGCTTTGATCACGCGCCCTACGTACGCGGCGATCCCCGTGCGCGTCGCCGCGGCGCTCATCACGAACATCGCCCCGACGGTGATGACCGCGGGGTTGCTGAACCCACTAAAGACTTCGGCAGGGCTGAGCAGCCCCGTCAGCCCCAGGGCAAGCAACACCATCATCGCGACCAGATCCGCCCGCACGCGCTCGCTGAGAAAGAGCACCAGGGCAACAGCGAGAATCCCAAAGAGAAGAGTCATCTCCATCGGGGGCATTATAGCGTCACTCGCTCCAGCGCATCAACACCGGCCCAAGCAGCGCGAGCACCAAGACGAGAATCACGGTCAGATCGAGCAAGGGTGCTGGAGCAAGACTTGCCAAGAGAATAGAGAACTCCCCACGCGGGATGAGCGCCACGCCCAAGCGCAGCGACGCTCTCTTGCTTAACTGCGTTAGCCTTCCAATGGCCCACCCAGTGGCGAGCTTGCCCCCCAAAGCGACGCCGATTATCACTACGCTCATCCCAAGCACAGCGCTCACATGCTCCAGCTCCATGAGCAACCCGAACGAGACGAAGAAGAGCGCCGCGAAGAGATCACGAAATGGCGCGATTACGCGCTCCACACGCTCGCGAAATGCCCTCTCGGGCAGGATAAATCCCGCAAAGAACGCGCCAATCGCTGCTGACATCCCAAGCGATTCTGCGAGAGCTGCCAGCACGATCATGAACGCGAACACAAAAAACAAGAAGACCTCCAAAGACTCATGCGCCATGAGACGATGGAGCAGCGGGCGCAGCAGCAATGCCGCTCCGAACGCTCCGGCGAAAAACCCCAGGGCTTTCATGAAGACCAGCACGACCTGCCAGGCCTGCATGCCCTCGGTCTGCATCATCCCCGCAAGCACTGCTACATAAAGAGCCGTGATGAGATCTTGGAAGACCGAGACGCCCACGGCGTACTCGGTCTCTGGCAGGGCGCTGCGGCGAGAATCTATAATCAGCCGCGCGATAATAGACGTGCTGTTGTTGTAGATCACTCCCCCCAAAACCAAAGCACTGAGCAGATCGAACCCTAAGGCAATCCCCACGAGAACCCCCAAGGGCAGATTGATCACGGCATCGAGAGCCGTAGCGATCAGCATACGACGGCCGCTGCGCTGCAGGCGCTCCGGGGAGAAATCCAGCCCGATGGTAAACAGCAAGAGCATCGCTCCCAGTTGTGCTAGAAAGCTCATAATATCCGAGTGCGGGACGAAGAACTGCAGCGCTATCCCTGCAAGAATGAAGACGAGCACGCTCGACTGTCTGAAGCGATGCGCCACTAGCGCCCCAAGATACAGCACCAACAGAATGAGCCCAAGATGGAAGAGCATCGTCAGCGCAAGGCGAAGCGTTCTTTGAACTGCTCGATCTGGGATTGCTCGCCGATGACGACGACGGTATCTCCTGCCTCGATAGGGGTGTCGGGGCCGGGGTTGAGAATCTTTCTGGTCGGCCCGAAGAGGGCGATGATCGTCGCGCCGGTGAGCTTGCGCACTTTATTCTCTTGAATCGTCTTGCCTGCCAAGGGCGACGCTTGGGGAACCTTCAGCCATTCAATGGTGAGCTCTTTCATGACCAAGCGCGCTGTGTCGTGCACATCGGGCTGAAAATGCGTGCCGATCAAGATCGCGCCGAGCTCGCGGGCCTCTTGGTCGCTGAGCTCGATGACCGACTCTGGGGTGTCGCGGCCAGGCAGAAAGCGATAGATCTCGCGGCGCCCTGTTTTGTGAATGACGACGCTGAGCGTCTCACCGCCCTCGGTGACAACCGAGAACTTCATGCCGATGCCAGGCAGCTCAACTTCGCGCACTTCCATACATTGTCCCCTTGACGTTGATGATATCAACAGTTTTGCTGAGTGCCAAGTGCGATTTGCCTCTCATGCGGGGCTTCCCTATAATCGAGCAACCTGAGCATGAGAGGGGGAGTGACGATGGACCCCATCGAGATCAAAGTCTTAGACAAGGGCTTTGTGCGGCTTATTAATTTTATGGGCGGAGACGAGACCGTTGTGCTTGCGGCGCGGGTCTCCACGGGCAAGGGGCTCAAGGGCGAAGAGCAAGATCGCAAAC
>CAZODX010000083.1:0-6299 GCA_964578715.1 uncultured Thermotogae bacterium
GCATTATCTCCTCCTTCTGCGCTCCTTCCCCTGCTCCCTCAAGGTTCTGGGCGGGAGTGCGCAGCTTTATGGTTTCTCGCCTTGTATGTAGCACAGCCGAGGAGAAAAGTCAAGAGGACGAAACGAACATCACGTTCAGATCAGCAGTTGGGTTTGCCTCACGCATGGTCTATTTGCACCCAACAGCTAGGACGGATATCAGTCGTACACCTGCCTAGCAATCTCCCTGTAAACTTCTTATAATCTGATCATCAAAGGGGGTTTTTTATGCCTTCATGGGTGACGTGGGTATTGATCGGATTAGCTGCCGTAGGGCTGTTCTTCGTCTGGCAAGGGCTAGAATCAGGTGGCCCGGCACTCATTCTAGAGGGCCAGAAGATATCGCAGCAAGAGTTCAGTAAGTTCTATGAGAACTTGGTGGCGCAATATCGGAGGTTCTACGCTCAGTACGGCCAGGATTTCTCCAAGCTCTTGCAAGGGCCAGGAGGGATCGAGTATCGGCTTGAGTTGCAGAGCCGCGTCATCGACGATCTCTTACGAAAACGCTTGATCACCCAAGAGATCGAGCGCCGTCGCATTCTCATTCCCAAGACAGACATCGACGACCAGACCGAGATCGCCTTCGAACGCGTTTTAAAGCAGAATAATCTCACCGAAGAGCAGGCCGCGCAGATCCTCAAGCAGCAGGGGCGCACCTTAGAAAGCTTTAAGAGAGATCTCCGACAAGCCGTCGAGCTGAATCTCAAAACAGAGCGCCTGCGTGACAGTGTCGTCGGCCCCATCGAGCCCACAGACCAAGAGCTTGCAGCGTACTTGGAAGAGCACCGCGACGAGTACGACACCCCAGAGCAAGTCCACGCTCGACATATTCTCATCAAAGTTCCGGAGAACGCTTCAGAAGCCGAGATCGCTCAAGCGAAGAAGCAGATCGAAGATATCAAGAGAGAGCTTGAGGACGGTGCAGACTTCGCCGAGCTTGCGAAAAAATATTCGCAAGACCCCGGCAGCGCCCAAAACGGCGGCGATCTGGGATTTTTTAGTCGCGGCCAGATGGTCCAAGAGTTTGAGGACGCGGCGTTTGCGCTTGAGCCCGGCCAGGTGAGTGATCCCGTGCGCACGCAGTTTGGGTTTCACTTAATCAAAGTCGAGGAGAAGAAGCCTGCCCAACACCCTGAGCTGACCCAGATCCGCGAGAGAGTGCTGAAAGACTATACCCAAGCCGAGCGCAGCAAACGATTTGAAGAATTTTATAACGAGCTGAAAGCCCGCGCCAAGATTTTTATCGCCGATCCCGTCTTGCGCATCTTCTATCTCTATGAGCACGCCGATCGACTTGAAGAAGCCCGCCAAGCGTACGCCAAGCTCAAAGACCCCAATCAGAAGCTTCATATCGCGCGGGTGCGGCAGAAGCAGCTCGAGGCCCTTGGCTCAGAAGCCGCGCCGGAACTCGTACTTGCTCTCAAAGAAGAGCTTGTACAGTTATGGCTCGCGCAGATAGCAACCTGGCCTAGCCACGCCGACAGAAGCTATGGGGTCTCGCAGATCGTCGCGCTCAAGCCCAATGAGCTGCCGGGGCAGGCGTTCTTCCAGGTCACCGTCGGTGCGGGCGCTCTGGACGAGACGATGCGCGTCGTACAGAAACGCTTGAAAGAGTACGGCGTGCCCGAGAGCGTCGTGCTCACTGCCGGGGACGAACAGATTATAATTTGGGCACGCACTGATGCAGCAAATGCGGTGGCGCGGCTTGTAGGCGTCCAGGGGAAGTTAGAGCTCAAGCGCGTCTTACGTGAAGGGGCCGTTGGGGAGACGCTGCAGGCGACGGGGCTTGGGGAGCAAGCTCTGAAAGATCGTGCCGAAGCCGAGAAGCCCGGCTCAGGGCGCTATTATCTCGTCACGGAAGCGCCAGTGATCGAAAACCTTGAGATCAAAGAGATCTCTGTGCAGACGAACCCTGCGGGACGGCCGGCTGGCCCCATCGTCCGCGTGCGCCTGAGCGAACGCTCCGCGCAAAGATTGGCGAAGGCCCTCGGCCAGATCGATCAAACCCTCGCTATCGTGATAGATAACGTCGTCTACGGGACTGTCGCGATAGGGGCGTCTTGGAGAGAGCTCATGGCGCAGCCGGGGAGCGTCTTCGATATTCAGCTTGAGGATGCTCCCACGGTGTCTGTTGCAGAAGCTGAAGCGCTTGCCGTGGCGTTGCGAGTCGGGCCGTTCCCGACGGCTGTGCGTGTAACCAGACCGTGATAAAATTCTCTCACGAGGAGGTGCTCTTCTATGAATGCTTCGACAGCAGTCCCCATCATCCCCCGCAAGGTACTCTTCGGTAACCCCGATAGGATCCAAGCGCGGCTCAGTCCCGACGGCTCGCACATCGCGTTCTTAGCGCCCCTCAACGGCGTGCTCAATGTCTGGGTCGCACCCATAGAGAATCCCGAAGCAGCCAAACCCGTGACCCGCGACACCAAGCGCGGTATCCGATTCTATTTTTGGGCCTATACCAATAGACATATCCTCTACATCCAAGACAAAGACGGTGACGAAAACTGGCGCATCTACAGCGTTGATCTCTCTACTCATTCCACGAAAGACCTAACCCCCTTCGAGGGTGTCCAAGCCGAGATCTATAAAGTCAGCTATAAACTCCCCACGGAGATTCTCATCGGCTTAAACAATCGCGACTCCCGCATGCACGACGTCTATCGGCTCAATATCGAAACCGGGGAGCGCGCGCTCGTCGTCGAGAACACTGAAGGCTTGATGGGCTTTGTCAGCGATGATCTCTATCATCTACGCCTGGCCATGCGCTTCACTCCTGAAGGCGGCACGGAGATGCTCCGGCGCACACCAGAAGGGGCCTGGCAGCTTTTCGTCAAGATCGCCCAGGAAGACTCGTTGACCACTGGGCCACGAACACTCGATAAGACCGGCACGGTCGTCTATATGATTGACAGCCGTGGACGCGACACCGCAGCGCTGGTGGCCATCAACCTTGAGACCGGCGAACAGAAACTGCTCTTTGAAGACCCTAGGGCCGATGTCAGCGACGTGCTCATTCACCCAACAGAGAAGACCGTCCAAGCCGTTGCTGCGACGTACGAGCGCAAGCATTGGACGGTCTTAGATCACTCTATTGCTGAAGATCTTGCCTATCTGCAAACGGTCGCCGACGGCGAGCTCGAGGTCGTGAGCCGCACCCTCGATGATACCCAGTGGGTCGTAGCCTATGTGATGGACAATGGGCCGGTGAGATATTATCTCTACGAGCGCCGCAAGAAGCAAGCGAGATTTCTCTTTACCGATCGCAAAGCTTTAGAAGGCCTCCCGCTGGCCAGGATGCATCCCGTGATGCTCACGTCGCGCGACGGCTTGACGCTTGTGAGCTATCTGACGCTTCCCGTCTGGGCCGATCCCGATGGCGATGGACGGCCCACAGAGCCCTTGCCTATGGTCTTGTTGGTCCACGGAGGCCCGTGGGCTCGAGACTCGTGGGGATACGATCCGTTCCATCAATGGCTGGCCAATCGCGGCTACGCTGTCTTGAGCGTCAACTTCCGTGGCTCCACGGGCTTTGGGAAGAAGTTCGTCAATGCCGGAGATAAAGAATGGGGCGGCAAGATGCACGACGATCTTGTGGATGCCGTCCAGTGGGCTATTGCCGAGAAGATCGCCGACCCCAAGAGAATCGCGATCATGGGGGGCAGCTACGGCGGCTACGCGACGCTCGTGGGCCTGACGTTCACCCCTGAGCTCTTCGCGTGCGGCGTAGACATCGTCGGTCCCTCGAACTTGGTCACGTTCATAAACTCGATCCCGCCCTACTGGGTCCCTATGATCACGCTGCTGACAAGCCGCGTCGGGGATCATCGCACCGAAGAGGGCCGACAGTTTCTCTTGTCGCGCTCGCCCTTGTCGTATGTCGAGCGCATCTGCAAGCCCCTGCTCATCGGACAGGGGGCCAACGATCCCCGGGTCAAACAAGCCGAGTCCGATCAGATCGTTCAAGCGATGCGCGCAAAGAATATCCCTGTGACGTACGTGCTCTTCCCTGATGAGGGACACGGCTTTGCCAGGCCCGAGAATAGAATCGCATTCTTTGCTGTGGCTGAGGCGTTCTTGGCGCGTCATCTTGGCGGGCGCTGTGAGCCCATCGGCGAAGATTTTCAGAGATCGAGCATCACGATCCCCGTAGGGGCTGAGGAGCTTCCCACCGTGAGCACCGCTCTTCGCTCGCGCTCATGAATCCTATGTGATACAATACAAGCTATCACGAACGAGAGAAGGAGCCTGAGCCTATGGTGATGTATGTCTCTGACAGCACGTTCGAGAAAGAAGTCTTGCGGGCGACTCAACCCGTCTTGGTGGACTTTTACGCCGACTGGTGCGGCCCGTGTCGCGCCATTGCCCCCATTATCGAAGAGATCGCTGCTGAACTCAAAGAGAAACTGAAAGTCGTCAAGCTCGATGTAGACCAGAACCAACAGACCGCCATGCAGTACGGGGTGCAAAGCATTCCGACTCTATTGCTCTTCAAAAACGGGAAAGAGGTCGAGCGCCTCATCGGCTACATGAGCAAGAGTAAGTTATTGAGCAAACTCGAGCCGCATCTGTAACTCGTATGGAGATCAAGCCCGGCGAGGTCGTCTCCGACGTCACGCAGTTCGACGCGCACATTCGGTTGATCGTGCCGCGCTACGAGGAGCTGCACGAGGCCGTGTTGCGCAGCATTCCCCCGGATCTCCCAGAAAATTTAAAGATTTTAGAGCTGGGCTGCGGCACCGGAGAGCTCACCAAAAAGCTCTGTGAGCACTACCCCAAAGCGCGCATTATCGCGATAGATTACTCCCCACGGATGCTCGCAGTCTGCCGCAAGAAGCTCAAGAGTTTTGGGGATCAGGTGCGGCTCATCGAAGGAGATTTTGCGCACACAGAGTTTCCACGCGGCTGCGACGTCGTCATCTCGACGTTGGCCATTCATCACCTGACCGACCCGCAGAAGCTCGAGCTCTTTAAGAAAATCTATAGTGTGCTCAAGCGCGAGGGTTGGTTCGTCAACGGCGATGTCGTGCTCTTCGAGTCGAGCCGCCATACGTTCTTACAGGAGCAGGTGCGCAGCGAGCACGCCTCCGCTCGGGGGATCGACTTGAACGCCCTTGATGCGGAGACGCACCCCGGCCTAGGAGATCATCTCTCGACGCTCAAGACCCAGCTCAATCTGTTAGAGATCGCCGGGTTCCACTCGATTGACGTCATCTGGAAGTACTATCAATTTGTAGTCTATGGGGGCTTCAAGTACTGCCCCGATGCCAAGAAGAAGCGTCGCGCGGCGCCGGCCTGGCCTGACTTCTAACGGCTTTTGACCTCCTCCCAAACGCGCTCGTAGAGGGCGGCGGCCTCTCCCACGTCGCGGATCCACTCGAGTTTCTCTATGAGCTCATCCGGGGGATAGATGGAGGGATCGTTAAGAATTTCTTGCATGATATAGGGTTTTGCTGCTTCGTTGGGGCTGGGATAGCGCAAGAAATTCACAATGCGCGCATTGATCTGCGGGCGCAGCAGAAAGTCTATAAACCGGTGCGCCAGCTCTTGGTTCTGCGAGCTTTTGGGAATGGCGAGATTATCGGTCCAGATCACGCCGCCCTCCTGGGGGATGACGTAGCGAATGTTGGGATTTTCCACATGAGCCTTGGCGAACTCCCCGCTCCAGCCATGGGCTAATACCAGATCGCCCGTGAGAAGAAAGTCATCGTATGTCTCGCTGTCGTAGCGCGCCAGATAGGGCTTCTGCACAAGAAGAAGATTTTTTGCGGCTTCGAGCTGCTGCGGGTCGGTGCTGTTGACGGAGTACCCTAAATATTTTAAAGCCGCGCCGATGGCCTCGCGCGGGTCGTCGAGCATACTGACGCGATTCTTATAGCGCTCAAGACGGTCGGGCTCGAAGAGATCAGCCCAGCTGGTCGGGGGTGTTTCGAGCTTCTGGGCGTTGTAGCCGATCCCTGTTGTGCCCCACAGGTACGGCACGGAGTATCTATTGTCGGGGTCGTAGTAGAGATTGCGGAACCGCGCCGCGATGTTCCGGAAGTTTGGGATCTTGTTCAGATCGAGCGGGGCGAGAAGTCCTGCGCGTGCCAGCGTCTCCACGGCGTAGTCGCTGGGCATGATGATATCGTAGCCGGTCACGCCCGCCTGGAGCTTGACGATGAGTGTCTCGTTGGAGTCGACGTTCTCTTCGATGACTTTGACCCCAAATTCCCTCTCAAAGAGCTTATAGACTTCGGGGTCGATATAGTTGGCCCAGA
>CAZODX010000084.1:0-3528 GCA_964578715.1 uncultured Thermotogae bacterium
TGTCCACCTGGTCGATGTGGCACTGCGTGAAATCGAAGTGGAACTCGGCGCGCAGGTCATGGCGCACACCAGCGATCACGACGTTGTTCAGGAAGATCTTCTCTTCCTCGAGGTTATTGACCCCACCGCCGGTGATCATCTGGTTGAAGAAGCGCTCCAGCGGCTTGCACTCGCCGAAGCACTCCAAGCCCTGCTTGCCGCTGCGCAGGCTGTAGCCAGTCGGGATGGTGCTGACGTTGGCGAAGAGCGCCTTGACGTTGAGGACCAACCCCGCGATGTTCAAGCTGAGATCCGCGATCTTCTTGCGGAAGCGGATGACGTTGTTCAACGCGTTGGTCGGGTCAAGCGCGCGCGCCCATACGAGGTTCTGGACGAGCGGGTGGATATAGCCGGCGAACATATAATAGAAGGGGACATTCCCAAAGTCTGGATCAGCAAGGTAGCCGCTGATGACGTTCGGGAAGTTGCAGTACGCCGAAGCTGGAAGAGTCGGCAGCGAAGGAGCTTGCAAGCACCAGCGCTTGCGGCCATACTGATCACGCGTCTCCTCGAACTCAAAGAAGGTCGGGGAGAAGATGATCGTATCTTTAATGGTGAGAGCACCCACCGTGGCGCTGATCACAAACGATTGAAATTCAACGCCCAGGAAGGTGAAGACCGTCGTGCTGGTGATGTCCAAGCCGCTGATCGAGAGCGTCAAGATCAGGTCGGCCTCAAACTTCATGTCGATGAGGTCGACCTTGTTGATCGGATCTTCCTCACCATGCTGCGGGTAGAAGACGATGTCAATGCCAAAGCTCCCGCTGATTGGAGCAGCGTTCGCTCCCCACACAAGCGCCCCCACAACGGCGAGCGCACAGGTCAGAGCGAGTAATCTTCTAAACATGTACAGAAACCTCCTTTTTTACTCGGTTTTGTGGCGTACGCACGAAACACGTGACTCTGCGGTTGGTGTTGTTGGCGGTGTTCCCCCGGTCTGGCGATCACCTCCTTTGAGGAGACTTTTTTGGTGGCTGTATTATAGCACACCTTCCTGAGGCTGTCAAGACCCCCCCCTATGTCAAGAGGGCCACGATGACTGCGACGACACCGGCAAAAACAGCGAACCCCGTGATGAGCAGCACGTTATTCATCTTCTGGTGCAGCTTTTCGACCTCTTCGGGGACGATGCCCCCGGAGGAGGCCGCGCGCGCCTGTTGCAGCTCGGCTTTGAGGCTCTGGACTTGATTGTGCAAGCTGGCGATCTGGGCGTCGCTTTGGGCGAGCTTCTCCTTGAGCGCTGCCACTTCGGCGCTGCTGTCGGTGCTGGGCCGGCTCTTGAGCGCGGCTACATCCCGCTCGAGCGTATCGAGCGCCTGGACGCGTTCGGAGAGCTTGAAGATCAGGTCCTGCAAGACCTTCAGATCGGCCGGCTGGATCTTCTCCGGGTCGTTCTGTAAGTAGCGAATCGCCCGGGCGATGAGCACGGCGGCGTCGTAGCGGGTGAGGGCCTTGCTGCCTTGGTATTCTCCGTTGGGCAGCCCGGTGATGATACCGCGCTCCACTAAGAACTTCAGATCGCTCGCGGCGTAGTGATCGGCCGGGACGTCGACAAAGATCGATCCGCGCTGGGGCGTGGACTTGGACGATGAGGGCTTGGTTGTGGGCTGCTTGGGTTGCCCATCTGCTAACGCCAATAGCCCTACACTGATGACCATCAGCCCGATCAAGACGACCTTGAGATTTCTCATCCTGTTCTACCTCCGTGATTCTCTTGGCGGTGTATCGTAGATTACAATTCTGGAGCTGTCAAGTCCACCTGTCTTGTTGGGGAGGGACGGGCGTCGCTCCGGCCCACCCCTTGTGTACAGGATCACGGAAGAGGGCCGTTTTCCGTGTAATCCGTAGCTATTCCATGCCTCCCGTGATTCAGCCTTGACAGGGGGAAGTCTGTCCGGTATAATTTAGCAGAGTAATGGAGAGACTGCTAATTTTAAGGGAGTGAGCATGAGATGATCAGATTTGACCGATTCACCGAGAAGGCTCAGGAGCTCTTTCGCGACTCGACGGAGCTTTTAGAAAAATATAAGCACAATCAGTTGGACGTCGAGCATATCTTTTACACGCTCGCAGCGAAAGAGGGCGTCGGCCAAGAGCTCTTAAAAGAGATGGGCGTCCCCATCCCAGGGCTGCTCAAAGACTTAGAGATTCTCTTAACGGAGAAGCCGAGCGTCTCCACGACCGTCGGACAGCAGATCTATATCACGCCCAGATTAGAGATGCTCGTGAAGTCCGCCCAGGTCGAAGCCGATCGCTTAAAAGACGAGTTCATCGGGATCGAGCATCTCTTAATAGCGATCAGCCAGGACCCCAACACCGCCCTCAGAAGGGTCTTATATAAATACGATATAACTCCGGAGCGGGTCTACCAGGCGCTGTCGCGGGTGCGCGGCGCCCAGCGCGTCACCGACCGAGAGGCCGAGAGTCGCTATAAAGCGCTAGAGCGCTTCTCGATCAATCTGACGGCGCTGGCGCGCGACGGAAAACTTGACCCGGTCATCGGGCGCTCGCGAGAGATCCGGCGCGCCGTGCAGATCCTCTCTCGAAGAAAGAAGAATAACCCGGTCTTCATTGGGGAGCCCGGCGTGGGCAAGACCGCCATCGTCGAGGGCTTAGCGCAGCGCATCGTGGCCGGCGACGTCCCCGACACCCTCAAAGATAAAGAATTAATACAGCTCGACTTGGCGGCGCTCGTGGCGGGCACCAAATTTCGAGGCGAGTTCGAGGAGCGTCTCAAGGCCGTCATCACCGAGATCGAGAACGCCAAGGGCAAAATAATAGTCTTCATTGACGAGCTGCACACGGTCGTGGGCGCGGGCGCAGCCGAAGGTGCGATTGATGCGTCGAATATTTTGAAGCCCGTCTTGGCCCGTGGGACTTTCCAAGTCATCGGCGCGACGACGCTTGACGAGTACCGCGAGCACATCGAGCAGGACCCGGCGCTCGAACGACGCTTCCAAAAAGTCTTGATCGAAGAACCTTCGATTGACGAGACGATTGTAATTTTAGAGGGGCTGCGCCCCAAGCTCGAAGCCCATCACAACGTCAAGATCACCGATAGCGCCCTGCGCGCGGCGGCGCAGCTTTCAGCTCGTTATATCTCCGACAGGTTCCTGCCCGATAAAGCGATAGACTTATTAGACGAAGCGGCATCGAAGCTCAGGGTCGATAGGACATTCGCTCCGGAAGTCCAAGAGATCACAGAGAAGATGAAATTGCTCGAAGGGCGTCTCAAGAACGCCGACCCCAAGACGGCCAAGCAGCTTGAGAAGGAGCTGGAGACGCTTCAAGCCGAGAAACAGAGGCGCGAGGCCGAGCACGCGCAGAGAGTCCAACGGGAGCCCATCGTCACCGAGCGCGAGATTGCCGAAACGGTCGCGCTCTGGACGGGCATCCCCGTGGAGCAGATGTTCGAAGAGGAGCGCGAACGCTTAGCCAAGCTCGAGGAGCGCCTCCATCAGAGGGTCGTTGATCAAAGCGACGCCGTGA